>NZ_JBHYKG010000186.1:0-16549 GCF_042741245.1 Kitasatospora sp. NPDC058965 | reverse complement strand
GGGTGATGGTGGCCGGCGGCGCGGGCGAGGGCGCCACCGGACGCGGCAGCGCCGCGCGCGGGTGCGGCGCCGCGTCCGGGGTGACGGTGAAGCTCGGGCCGTCGCCCACCGGCGCCGACTGCGGCGCGGTGGCGGGCGCCGCGGGCGCGGGCGCGCCCGGGATGCTCAGCACCATGCCCGGTGCCAGCAGGTTCGGGTCGGTCAGCCGCTCCCCGTCCGGCGCCTGCACCCCCTTGTTCGCGTCGAACAGCTGCGGCCAGGCCTGCGCGTCCCCCAACTCCCGCTGCGCGATGCCCGAGAGGGTGTCGCCCTGGTGCACGGTCGTGGTCGCGTGCCGGGCGCCGGCGGCCGGCCCGGCCGCCGCCGGGGCGGACTGCGGCGCCGCGGCGGTGCCCGCGCCCGCGCCCGGGTCGGCCTTGGCGTCGGCGGGCATCAGCAGCTGCCAGCCGGGCTGGATCGGCCGGTCCGCGTCGAACGTCTCCCCCGAACCGTCCATCACCCGGCCGGCGTTGAGCTTGGCGATCTCCTGCCACCGGTCGCCCGAGCCCAGTTGCCGCTCGGCGATCGACCAGAGGCTGTCCGCCGGCCGGGCGTCCTTCACCGTGTAGGTCGGCTGCTGGGCCCCGGGGTCCGCCGTCGGCAGCGCCAGGTCGTGCACGGCGGCCGGTGCCGCCGTCAGCGCGGCGAGCTGCGGCGCCGCCACCAGCTGTGCCGGCGCCGCGGCCGCCGTCAGCTGCCCGGGACCGGCGGTGGCCGCGAACGCCCCGCCGGCCACCGGCAGGACCGCGATCACCGCGCCGACCAGGCCGGCCGCCATCCGCTGGCTCCAGCCGAAGGCCGGCAGCCGCCGCACCACCCGCCCGCGCAGCTGCGCCGGCACCTCCAGCAGCACCGCGAAGGCGAAGCAGGCCCAAGCCACCCAGCCGATCGCCACCAGCGCCCAGAGGAAGAGCCGGCCGTCGTCCGGCGTGGTGAGCAGGTCGCGCAGGCTGCGGTGCCCCTCGCCGCCCATCGCGGCCACCACCTGGGTGCCGTGCCAGAGCAGCAGCGGCACCCCGCCGAGCAGCAGGACCAGCAGGGCCAGCGCCAGCACCGCGCCCGGCAGCAGCCGTAGCGGGCTGCGCCGGCGGGCGGGCGGCGCCGAGACGGGCCGGCGGGTCCCGGCGGGCGACTGCCCGTCGCGGGCACGACCCGCGCGGGCCTTGGTTCGTGGCGCGGCCATCAGGGGCCTCCCGGCTTGGTGGGATCGGGGGCCAGCCTGGCGGTGCCGGCTCCCGAGACGGAGAGCGTGTTGACGTGGAACAGGGAGAGCAGCGAGGTGCGGTAGTCCAGGGTGATCGAGACGCTGATCCGATCGGCCTGACCCGGCGGGAGGTCCGGGCAGGAGAACTGGAGGTTCACGTCCTTCAGGCGCGGATCGGTGACCAGGTACTGGCGCGCCGCGGCGCAGCCGGCCACGTGGTCGATCTTGTACCCGGACCCGCTGAGCAGGCTGTCCTGGTCGATCTGCTGCCCCCCGGCCCGCGCGGCCTCCTGGGCCAGCGCGTCGGCCAGCTCCATGGTGCGCAGCTGACCGCCCGCGTCGAGCACGATGCCGACGAAGACCATCAGGAAGCTCGCGCTGATCGCCACGAAGATCGAGATGGTGCCGCGCTCGCGGCCACCCCGATGGA
The DNA here is from genome assembly GCF_042741245.1 of Kitasatospora sp. NPDC058965. NCBI lineage: Bacteria > Bacillati > Actinomycetota > Actinomycetes > Kitasatosporales > Streptomycetaceae > Kitasatospora > Kitasatospora sp. NPDC058965. The sequence goes on along the minus strand of NZ_JBHYKG010000186.1, from coordinate 14,876 downwards.
ACCCCACTTTCCCCTCCCCAGGGTCGAGTTGACCGCTCAGCCGCGGTACAGGTCGACGACCGAGCGGAATCCACCGATCAGCTTCACCGAGCCGGGTACCCGCAGCGGCGACAGGTCACTCATGGAAACCTCACAATTGACGTTCACCACGACGGTGTTCATCGGCTTTCCGGGCGCCGGGACGTCCAGCGTGCCGGTCGTCACGTCGATCCGCTCGTTGCCGCAGCTGACCCCGGCCGTGCTCAGCCAGGCGTTGACCGCGTCGGTCGCCGTGTCGTGCACGGTCTTCACCTCCGGGTGCCGGTCCAGCGAGCCCGCCCGGGCGCCGGCCCGGGCCGCGGCCTCGATCGAGGCCTGGGTCTGCTGCACCTTCCCGGCGATCATCGTCACCGTGAAGAGCAGCAGGATCACCGGTGTCACCAGCGCCGCCTCGATCGCCAGGCTCCCCCGCTCGCCCGACCTCATGCGACGAACCTCTCGATCGGCGCCCGCACCTGCTGGGTGACCGTCAGGTGCACCCCGGGCGGCAGGAAGACCGGCTGGATGTGCACCGTGACCGTGATGGTCTCCGCGTCGACCCGGACCGGATCCACCGTGGGCGTGCCGAGCATGCCGTCGAAGTGGTCCAGGAACGCGGTCGCGGCGGTGTGCGCGTCCGCGTTCCGGTCGGTGCTGGTGTACGCCCGGCCGGCGTTGGCCCCCTCGCGCGCGGCGGACAGCGCCACGCTCTCGGAGTACCAGAGCATCGCGGTCTGCACCACGAGCAGGACGAAGAGCAGGATCGCCGGGAAGACGATCGCGAAACTGATGCTGAGGACCCCGCGGTCGGTGCCGCGGCCGCCCCCCCGGCGACCGCGCATCAGTTGATGGTGATGGAGGGCACGGCGGTCGGGATGTCGTTCTTGGCCTTCTGCCCGAGGCTCATCACGGCGACGACCACGGCGGAGGCGATCGCCACCACGACGACCACGATCAGGGCCATCTCGATGCTCAGCGCACCGCGGTCGCCCTCGGCGTGGGCCGCCTTCGCCTTCGCCACCCTGGTCCGCAGCAGCGCCGAACCGAGCTGGAGCGGCAGCAGCAGTGGGAGCAGGAACAGCACGGCCAGGTTGCGCAGGTACTTCATGGGACGTTCTCCTCGTGGGATGCGGGGGACACGGGGGACGGCGGTCCGACGGACCGGACGCACGGTCAGAACACATGGAGCATCTGGTACAGCGCGGGGTAGACGATCAGAACGGTCATCAGCAGGGTGAGCGCTGCGCCGGGCGCCACCATCCGTTCGCTGTTGGTGCCAGCCTCGGCCAGGTCCGCGGCCAGCAACTCGTCGCGCAGGGCCTTGGAGCGGGCCCGCAGGGTGTCGTACACGGCGGCGCCGTCGGTGCCGGAGATCCGCATGATGTCCGCCACGTCCTGCAGCGGGTTCAGCCCCAACTCCTCGGCCAGCAGCCCCAGCCCCTCCCAGGGCGGGACCCGGTCGGTGGCCGCCCGCTCCAGCGCGTCCTGGATCCGGCGGAACACCGTGCCGCGCCCGACCGCGGCGGCCCGCCGCATCGACTCGGCCGGCCCGTGGTCGGAGGCCCGTTCCAGCGCGACCAGTTCGAGGTAGGCGGCGATCGCGTGCAGGTACTCGACCCGCGCCTCCTTGGCCTGGCCCTGCACCAGCGCGTCCGGCAACAGCCAGCCGGCCGCCGCCAGCGCCAGTCCGATCGCCGCGGGCAGCGCCACCGGCGGCTGCGCGCCGACCAGGGCGGCCATCGCCGACATGTAGGCCGGCAGCACCAGGCCGATCAGCGCGAACAGCAGCTTGTGCGCCATGAACCGGGCGGGCGTGCGGCCGATCAGCGCCAGCGAGGTGAGCGGCACCTTGGAGCCGGCGAGGGCCAGCGCCCGGTTACCGAGCCGGTCGTACCAGTGCTCGGCCGCGGCCTGCTCGGCCAGCTGGTGCACCTCCGGCTGGCGGTGCAGGCGGTCCAGCGCGCGGCCCAGGTCCGGTGGCGCCGGGCGCAGTTCGGAGATCAGCAGGGCCAGCCCGCCGGCTGCCGCGCAGCCCGCCAGCACCGCCCAGGGCGAGACGATCACCGGACCTCCTCGGCCAGTTCGGACTCCGGGTCGACCGGCACGGTGACCTTGCTGCGCCGGTCGGCCTCCAGCAGCCGGGGCAGCTGCTTGCCGGCCGCCATCGAGCGCATCCAGCCGATCACCCCGACGAAGGCGAGCGCCAGCACCAGCAGCACGCCCTGGCCGACCAGGGTGTGGTACGGCGCGGTGTAGCGGTCGTTGAACGAGCCGACCGTGATCACCAGCATGATGATCACCACCAGCCAGCGGATCGTGGTGCGGTGCTTGGCCCGGTCGGCCTCGATCTGCCGGCGCTGGCGCACCTCGTCGCGCAGCGAGTCGGCCATGTCGGCCAGCGCCCGGGCCAGGCCCGGACCGCTGTCCCCGGCCCGCAGCAGCAGCGCGGCGAGCACCTTGTCGGCGGTGGCGTCGGCCAGCGCGTCGGCGTACAGCCGCAGCGCGTCCTCCACCCGCCAGCGGGCCTGCAGCCGGGCCGCCAGGTCCTCCACCTCGCGCTCCAGCGCGGCCGGCGCGGTGCGCCGGGAGGTGATCAGCGCCTGGTTCAGGCCGGTGCCCAGCAGCAGCACGTCGGACAGCCGCTGGGTCCAGTCGGCCAGCGCCTCCAGCCGGCCGATCTGCCGGGTGTCCGAACGGGTCGCGGCGAACAGCCAGGGCAGGCCGAAGACCAGCATCGGCACCAGCACGACGGTCACCGGGATCCCGCTGAACAGCCAGGCCAGCGGCGCGAGCAGCAGCACCAGCGCGACCTGGATCCGGCGCATCCGCACCGTCCCCGGGTCCGGGGTACCGGGCGCGCCGTACCAGAGCACGTGCAGCCGGCCGGCCAGCGGGCTCGGCGCGTACGGCTGCTCGGGGGTGCCGCGCACGCCGACCACCAGCACCACCAGGCCACCGGCCACCAGCAGCCCGCACAGGGCGAAGAGCAGCATCACCGGCTCCCTGCACCGATTCGACGGGACACCGGACGGGGCGGCCTCACCGGACGCCGCCGATCCGCAGCGCCAGCGGCGCCTGCCAACTGCCGTACGCCGACTGCAGCAGCCCGGCGTCGAAGCCGGCCCGGCGCAGGTCGTCCAGGCAGTTCGGCGGGGTGTGCGGCACCGCGCGCGGCTCGCCCAGGTCCGGGCGCGGGCCGAAGACGGTGTTCAGCGCCGGGCGCCCGTTCTCGCCCAGCCCGGTGACCTCCAGCACGTGCGAGACGAACCGGTGCCGGCGCCCGCCGACCGCGGTCTCGTCCACCATCGACACGTGCACGATGAGGTCCACCGCGTTGGCGGTCAGCCGGTAGGCCAGCGTGTCGGTCATGTGCGCGCCGTACTCCAGGCAGAGCTCGGCGATCCGGTCCACCACCATGTGCGGGCCGCGGGCGTGCAGGGTGCACATCGAACCGCCCTCGCCGTTGGTCATCACGCGCAGCATCGGGACCACCTCGCCCGAGCGGACCTCGCCGACGATGATCCGGGAGAGCGTCATCCGCAGCGCGGCCGGGATGAGTTCGCCGATCGACAGCTCGCCGGCCACCTTGCCGTCGATCCGCTCGCCGTTGCCCTCCCGGGCCTCCATCGGGACCACCTGGCGCAGGTGGCCCAGGGTGTGCAGCCAGAGCTCGAACTCCGACTCCAGGGTGCCGATCCGCTCGTCCGGCGGGATCTCGGCGGCCATCGCGCGCAGCATGCTGGTCTTGCCGACGCCCTGGGTGCCGGTGATCATCACGTTCTTCCGGGCCCGGATCGCCGCGGCCAGGAAGGCGGCCAGGGTGGAGTCCACGGTGCCGAGCGCCACCATGTCGGCCAGCGTGGCCGAGGCCACCCGGTGCCGGCGGATCGCCACGTAGGGACGCGGGGTGACCTCGGTCATCGCCTGCAACCGCATCCCGCCCTCCAGCCGCAGCGCGAGGGTGGGGTTGGCGGTGTTCAGGCTGCGCTCGCCGCCGCCGTGCTGGCGGGCCAGGTCCTGGAGCAGCTCGATCAGCTCGGCGTCCGAGTCGGCCACCGGCGGGACCTTCTTCAGCGGCTGGTGCACCCGGGAGACCCAGACGTCGTCGCAACCGTTGATCAGGATGTTCTCGATCTCCGGGTCGTCCAGGTAGGGCTGCAGCCGGCCGGCCCGGAAGAGCAGGTCGTAGACCGCCTCGGCGAGCGCCCGGTCCTGGTCGCGGGTGGGGGCGGCGCCGTGGGTCTGCGCGTAGGCGTCCGACCAGCGGGCCACCACCTCCTCGATCAGCGCCCGGCCGCGCTGGCGGCGGGTCGCCCGGTCGATCTCCAGGCCCGGCGTCGAGGTGGTCAGCTTGGACAGCTGCTGGTGCAGTTCGGCCGCCACCTGGCGCTTGAGCTCGCGCGCCACCTGCGGGTCGACCACCGGCGGCGCGGGGGTCGGCGGCGTGGGCAGCACGGGCAGCGAGTTCGGCGCGGCGGCCGGACCGCTCGGCACCGGGCTGCGGGTGGGCGCGGGCTGGGCGGCCCAGGTCGGCACCGCGCTCGCCGAGGGCGGCGGCGGTGCGGCGGCCCAGGGCTGGCCGGTGCCGGGCGGCACGGTGAACTGGCCGGCCGGCTGCGGGTGCTGGCCGTTCGGCTGCGGGTACGGACCGGTCTGCGGGGCGTACGGGCCGGCCTGCGCAGCCTGCGGGCCGGGCGCGGCGAACTGCCCCGCCGGGCCGGCCGACGGGCGCACCGGCCCGGGGACCACGTAGTCGTGCTCCGGCTCCTCGGGCAGCTCCGCCGGCCGGTCGCGCATCGGGCTACCGCGCACGGAGCACCTCTCCCTGGGTCTCGTTGTCGCCGGCCGGCGCCCGGAACGGCTCCGGGGCCGCCGGGTGTGGCGCTATCCCGGCCAGCGGCGGCTGCGGCCCGCCGGGGCGCACCTGGACCGGACCGGCCTGCGGCACGAACACCTGGCCCGCCGGCGAGGCGAAGGCCTGCCCGCCCGCGGGCGGGTCGGCGGCGGGTTCGGGCTGCTGGTAGGCCTGGGCGGCGGCCGGCTGCTGGTACGCCTGCGGCTCCGGCGCGCCCTGGTAGGCGGGCCCGGCGTAGCCCTGCGGCTCGTACACCTCGCCGGACGGCGGCGCGTACGCCTGCTGGTGGCCCCAGCCCGCGCCGGCCGCCGGGTACGGCGCCTGCTGCGGCCGGTCCGCGCCCCACGGCCGGTCCAGCGGCGGCTGCGCCTCCTGCAGCCGCGACTCCTGGTAGCCGGCGGCCTGTTGCGGCTCCGGCGCGGGCTGGACCGCCGGGCGCGGCGTCAGCACCTCGCGCCGGCGGGCCACCACCTCCTGGATCCGGTCCGCGGCGGTCCGCGCGGTGCGCATCAACTCCGAGCGCAGGAACCGCCGGTCCGTGCTGTCGCCGCCGTCCGAGAGCACCCGCGCGGTGCGCGGCGCGAACGGCAGCACGCCGAGCACCGGCAGGCCGAGCTGGCGGGTCACGTCGGCGGCCGGGTACGGGCCCTCCGCCACCATCAGGATGCCGAGCCCGTCCGCGCCGGTGCCGGCGCTCTCCAAGTCCTCGCGCAGCGCGGCCAGTCGGGGCCGCGCCGAGCTGAGTCCGCGCAGCGTGCTGCGCACCGTGGCCACCACGGCGTCGGCCCGCCGGGCCAGCACCGCGCCGGTGCCGGTGGCGCCGTTGCGCCCGAGGTCCAGCAGCACGTCGTAGCCGGCCGGTTCGAGCGCGTGCAGCGCCTCCACCAGCGGCTCCCAGGTGTACGCCAGCCCGACGGCCTGCGCCGGGTCGGTCAGTCCGGGCAGCAGCAGACGCTGCCCCTGGCCCTTGGGCGAGACGTCGATCAGCTGGTCCCAGATCGCCTCGGCGAGCATCCCGCGCCGGTCCGCCACGGCCAGGTTGCGCAGCCCGTAGACCGCCTCGACCCGGCCCTCCAGCGCACCGGCCAGCGCCGCCCCGCCGTCCGGGTCGCACTCCACCAGGATCAGCTTCCGCCCGGCGGGCAGCGGCCAGGCCAGCAGCAGCGCGAGCGCCGAGGTGGTGGCGCCCGGCGCGCCGGTGCCGCCGGTCACCGCGATCACGGCCATCAGGAGCTCCCGGCGGAGGCGCTCGGGCTGGGCGCGCCGGACGGCGCGGCCCCGGCCTTCGGCGCCAGGATGATCTGGAACTTGCCGGCCGCCGCCCAGCCGGCCAGCTTGGTGGCGTCCGCCTGCGGCACCGCGACGTCGATCACCTGGCTGTCGCCGCCCTTGCCGAGCTGCGCCACCACGGCGTTCATGGTGGCGCTGGAGGCGACCGCCGACTGGTCGCCGATCTGCACGATCACGATGTGCTGGCCCACCTGCAGCCCGGCGGCCGGGAGTTGACTGCTGTGCACCGGCAGCCCGACCTCCTGCATGCCCGGCTGCACCACCACCGCGCCGGTCACGTCGCTGGCCAGCAGCAGCGCGCCGCGGTGCAGGTCGGTGGTGGCCCGCAGGCCCACCGCCTTGTTCAGGTCGGCGGCGCTCACCGGGGCGAGCGCCGGATCGCCGGAGATCCGGGCCACCACCAGGTCGTTGGCGGTGATGGCCTGCCCGTACGGCACGTCCCGGGCCAGCGCCAGCACGGCGATCCGCTGGCCGGTGCTGTTGTAGAGCACCGCGCCGCCCAGGCCGCCGGCCGCGATCAGCGCGATCGCCATCGCCACCATCCCGGGCCGGCGCCGCCGGGCCCGCAGCGAGCGCGAGGGCGCCACCGGGTGCGCCTCTCCTCGGCCGGCCGCGGCCGGCCCGGACGGCGTGCCGAGGGTCGGCGACGGGAAGGTGCGGTTCTCCATCGGACGTTCGGCCTTTCCTGACGAGCGGGGGAGCTGACGGGTGTTCGGGACTGCTGCCGACGGGTGGTCAGTTGACCACTTGCAGCGAGTTCACCTGGACCTGCACGGGGGCACCGGCCACCCGGAAGGTGAGCGGCGGCCAGGGCGGCGGGTCGGTGGGCGCGGCGCCGGTCATCGACGTGGTGATGTTCCAGACCTCGGTCGCCGTCACCCAGTAGCCGCCGCCCGGCATCGCCGAGCCGGTGGGCTGCGGCCCGCCGGTGGGCGCCGCGCCGTCGGCCGGGGAGAGCTTGCCGAACTGGACCACGCAGGAACCGGCCGGCGGGTTCTTGGCCAGGCCCGGGGCGTAGGCGACACCCGGCGCCTTGCAGCTGACCACCTTCTCCTGGCCGCCGTCGGTGTAGCCCAGGTCCCAGTCCACGTGGTCCAGGGTGGCGGTGGCGTTCGCCTGCAGGCCGGCGATCATCGGGCTGGACTTCGTCTGGGGGCCGACGTTGGTCGCCTCGGCGCCCGCCGGGTTCTCGTACCAGAGCCAGGCGTCGGTGCCCACCAGGGTCTGGCCGGTCTTCGGGTCCACGTGCGCGATCGGACGGGCGAACTGGAGCTTGGCGATGGCCATCTGGGCGAGCACGTCGGGGGTGGGCGGCGCGCCGCCGACGAACGGGACCTTGGCCAGCGCCTTGGTGGCCACGCCGGAGAAGTTCCCGTTCGGGTCGACGCACTGCACCAGGTAGGCGGTACCGCTGCCGGTCTGCCAGACCGGGTCGTTCGCGTCCGGCTGCGGCACCATCGGCATGTAGTAGCAGCCGCCCATGTTGTCCGTGGTGCTCTGGTCGAAGTACCCGCGGTCGGGGTCCCAGCAGGGGTAGTTCACCCCGTTCCAGGTGCACGGGACGGGGGTGCCGCCCCCCGACCCCCCGGTGCTCCCGCCGCCTCCCGGCGACCCGGAGCTGCCCGGTGTGTCGATCTCGATGCAGATCGCCAGCACCACGCACGGATTGATCCCCCCGGCCGGGGCCGCCTGCGCCGGAATCGTGGCCGCGGCCACCATCCCGCCCGCCAGCACCAGTTGTCCCGCCCGGCGCACGAATGTCATCAGCATGTCCGGCCCGCCTCACGGTTGAACTCGAACACTTTCCACATACCGGCATTGATCCGCAGCACGGCCTTGGCCCGATATCGGGTCAGGTGCTGTGCGCCGTCCTTCAGCGATCCGGTGGCCGGATCGGTCTGGTGCCAGCCGGTCACGTCCACGCAGTCCTCGATCACCGCACTCTGCGGCGAGGCATTCAGATTGACCGACGTGACGCTCGGGGATATCGCCGGCTGCCCGGTCATCACCAGTTTGGCGTCGCGCAGTCCGGCGAGGCCGGCCAGCACATTTCCGAGCGCCACTCCGTTGGAGTACACCCGGACCTGGGCCCCGTTGGGGTCCTCCCCCGAGTACGCCTTCACCTGCGCCGTCCACCAGTCCTGATAGGTCCTCAACACCTCGCGACTGACGGCTGCTTCGGCCCCGCCGGTCGGCGCGGCAGCCCCCCCGCCCGAAGCGCCGTCCGACCCATTACCCCCACCCGGCACCGGAGAATCACCCGGCGCCGCGGAAATCCCGGGATTCGCCGAATCACCACCAGTCCCAGCAGCCACGGCACTCGACAGGTGTTGTGCCGAACCGGCCTGTCCGCAGCCGGCGGCCGAAAGGAGCGTGAGCGACATCGCCGCTCCGACCCCGATCGCCCGCAGGCGTGACCCAGCCCCGTACCGGCCCATAGCCCCACCTAGTCGCGATTGCCCGACAGCTGGCCGAAGTTGGCAGAAAACATCTGCCACGAGTGAACGTGCTGGCCCTGACCTTAGTCGGAAGCTGGATCCGATGGAGCACTTTCGCGCCACAAGACTGCCAACAGTTCTTCGGAAACCGACAATCCGGCCAGGGCGCCGCGCACCGCGGCCCGATTGCGCAGCCGCAAACGACCACCCGAAGGAGGGACGAGCAGCCGGGCCCCGGTTCCTGACGCCAAGTCACCCCAGGCGAGTTCGGCCGCCACGGCGGGGTGCGTCTCGGCCGGTCCGACGCTGGCCGGGGCCCCCGGCACCCCGCGCTCCAGCACCCGCCCGAGCGCCCAGCCGAACGAGCCCTCGCCGCCGGGCAGGATCGCCGACCGCCCGCGCCGACCGCCCGTCCACGGCCCGACCCGCCCCCACAGCGGCACCCGCGAGTGCGCCAGCAGCTCGGCCGGCCCCTGGTCCCCGTCCGCCAGCGCCTCCCACACCGGCGGCGCCGCCACCAGGTCCACCAGCAGCAGCGACTCCTCCTGCCCGCCGTGCACCATCGTGGAGACCACCCAGTCCCAGGCCAGCCCGCGCCGGTAGGCGTTGTCCGGGGTGCTGTCCGCGGTCACCAGGGCCAGCCGCCGCCCGCGCGGATCGGTGACCAGTTGCCCGAGCAGCGCCACCACCAGCCAGCGCCCGTCGCGCCGGGCCGCGTCCCGCAGCACCGTGAGCATCGTGTTGGCGTCGGCCCGCGGCGGGACCACGGTCACCCGGCTGGCCCGGTTGCCCGAGTCGAAGGCCACCGGGGGCAGCGCCCGGGCCAGCACCTCGGCTCCCCGCCCCGCCAGCGCCGACCCGCCGAACCCGCGCTCCGGTCCGCCGTCCGCACCGATCAGGACCAGCTCCACCCCGCCCGACGTCTCCACCATGCCCGCACCCCTCCTGAATGGATCCGCCGCCATCGTCGCACTGGATCGCGGCTACTGGACCCGGTTCTTCCGCTCTTCCGGTCGTCCGCGGTTCCGGGACCATGGGCCCTACTGGCCCGGCCGTCCCGGGCGCACCATCGTTCGTATGGACCAGGTGGACCGGATCGAGGAGCTGGGCGAGGCCGAATGCCTGCGGCTGCTCAGCACCGTGCCCATCGGGCGGGTGGTGTACACCGAGCACGCGCTGCTGCGGGTGGTGCCGGTCCCGTTCCGGGTGGAGCGGGACGGGCGCCTGGTGCTGGTGCTGCTGCCGGGCAGCCCGGTGCTGCGGCTGCTGGACGGGATGGTCTGCGCCTTCCAGGTCGACCGGCTGGACGAGGGGTCGAGGTCCGGCTGGTCGGTGGTGGCGCACGGCACCGCCGAGGTGGTGCGCGACCCGGCGGACCTGGCCGAGCTGCTGCGCACCGGCCCGCACTCCTGGATCCCCGAGCGCGCGCCGGTCTTCGTCCGGCTCAGCACCGAGCTGTTCACCGGCCGTCGGCTGCGCCCGCTGGGCGATCCGCCACCCCACGGTCAGGTGACCGGCGAGTAGGGCTACCCTCCGAAGGGCCCGCAGGCATCCCCAGCCCTGCCCCAGAAGGAGTGCAGCATGACGGAGTTCGCCAGCCTCGACGAGTTGGCCGCGGCGGTCGGCACCGAACTCGGCACCAGCCAGTGGCACACCGTGACCCAGCACCAGGTCGACCTGTTCGCCGAGGCCACCGGCGACCACCAGTGGATCCACGTCGACCCGGAGAAGGCGAAGGCGGGCCCGTTCGGCGGCCCGATCGCGCACGGCTACCTGACCCTGTCGCTGGTGCCGCTGCTGGCCAAGGAGTGCTACAGCGTGGGCGGCGTGCGGATGGCGGTCAACTACGGCTCCGACAAGGTCCGCTTCCCGGCCCCGGTGCCGGTGGGCACCGCGGTGCGCGCCACCGCCGAGCTGCTCTCGGTCGACGAGGTGCCGGGCGGGCGGCAGGCCGTGGTCCGCTTCTCCATCGTCAGCGAGGCCAGTGCCAAGCCGCACTGCGTGGCCGAGACGATCACCCGCTTCTACGCCTGATCCGCGGCTGACCGCGCGTCAGCGGACGGCGACCTGACGCTGCCACCACGAACGGCGGGCGATCTGGTGATCCACCGCGCCCGGCCACGACCTCTTGGGTAGTCTCCCGATCAGGTGTTGATCGTATTCGAGCGGGCCCCCGGTCCCCGGGTGCCCGCTCGGCGTGGTGCCGCTGCCGTCCCCGCTCCTAGGAGGTGCCGTGTCCGGCTCCGTCCCCAGCGCTCCCCCCGTCTCCCGGCTCCGCGAGCTGACGGCCGCCGGCTGGCGGCGGGTCCGGACCGACGCCTTCGGCGCCGAGCCCACCGGGGCCCGGCTGGACCGGATCCGGCGCAGCCCGCAGTTCGTGGACGGCGCCTTCCGCAACCCGGTGCCGACCCGCCGGCTGGTCTACGAGCGCTCCCCGCTGGAGGTCACCCGGGCCCAGCTGACCGGCCCGCGCGGGCGCCGGGTGCCGGCCCGGCCGATCCCGGTGCACCGGCTGCGCTCGGCCGAACTGGCCGCCCCGCCGGACTCCGGACTGCGGGTCAGCTGGCTGGGGCACGCCACCGTGCTGGCCGAACTGGACGGGCGCCGGGTGCTCTTCGACCCGGTGTGGAGCCCGCGCTGCTCGCCGTTCGCCGGGATCGGGCCCAAGCGGCTGCACCCGATGCCGATCCGGCTGGCCGACCTCGGGCCGGTGGACGTGGTGGTGATCTCGCACGACCACTACGACCACCTGGACATGACCTCGATCCGGGCGCTGATCGGCAGCGGCGCCCAGTTCTGCGTCCCGCTCGGCGTCGGCGCCCACCTGGAGCACTGGGGCGTGCCGGCCGGGCGGATCACCGAGCTGGACTGGTGGGAGTCGACCGAGCTGGCCGGCCTGACCCTGACCGCCACCCCGGCCCGGCACTACTGCAGCCGCGGCCCGCGCACCAGCACCCACTTCCTCTGGGCCTCCTGGGCGGTGGCCGGGTCCGGCCACCGGATCTTCCACAGCGGGGACACCGGCTACTTCCCCGGCTTCGAGCGGGTCGGTGCCGAGCTCGGGCCGTTCGACCTGACCATGGTCCAGGTGGGTGCCTACTCGCCGTTCTGGCCCGAGGTGCACATGACCCCCGAGGAGGGGGTGCGGGCCCACCTGGACCTGCACGGCGAGCTGCTGCTGCCGATCCACTGGGCCAGCTACAACCTGGCCCCGCACCCGTGGGAGGAGCCGGTCGAGCGGACCCTGGCGGCGGCCCGGGAGCGGGGCGCACGGGTGGTGGTGCCGCGGGTCGGCGCGCCGTTCGAGCCGGCCGCCGCGCCGGCCCCGGACTTCTGGTGGCGCGACGTCGCGGCGCTGCCGCTGGACCCGTCCCGGCCCGCGCCGGTGGACCCGGTGGTGGCGGTGGACCGGGAGGACGGCGTGCCGGCCTGACCGGTGGTCAGGGGGCGGACCCCGCCGGGTTCGCCCCGCTTCGACCCGGTCCGGCCCCGGAGGCCGGGTCGACTCCAGCGGGACTCGAACCCGCCGGTAACCCCGCTCACCGTGGTTCGCGACACGCTCTGCCACTATGGCCGGATGACCGACGCCCCCGCTGCCGGCTTCCTCGACCTGCTGCACATCGAGGAGCTCGACGAGAACCTGTTCCGCGGCCAGTGCCACGCCGGCGCCCCGCTGCGCGCCTTCGGCGGCCAGGTGGCCGCCCAGGCGCTGATCGCCGGTGGGCGCACCCTGGAGCCCGGGCGCCACGTGCACTCGCTGCACAGCTACTTCGTGCGCCCGGGCGACCCGACCCGGCCGATCCTGTACCACGTGGAGGTGATCCGCGACGGCCGCTCCTACGCCACCCGGCGGGTGGTGGCGGTGCAGCGCGGCGAGGCGATCTTCACCCTCTCGGCCTCCTTCAAGCGCGCCGAGGACTCCGGCGACCGCCAGCGCACCATGCCGGAGGTGCCCGGGCCCGAGGAGCTGCCGGACCCCTTCCCCGCCTGGGCCGAGGCCGACCCCGAGGACTTCCGCAAGGCGGCCGCGTTCCGCTCGCTGGACATTCGCTTCATCCCGCCGGACGCGCCCGGGCTGCCGCCGCAGTGCCCCGGGGTGCCGCAGCAGTTCGTCTGGCTGCGCACCGGGACGCCGCTGCCCGACGACGACCCGCTGCTCCAGGTCTGCGCGCTGACCTACCTGTCGGACCTGACGCTGGCCTCCACCACCGCGCTCCACCTGCAGCCGCACCGGTTCCAGCGCAACGAGCCGCCCAGGATCCAGCTCGCCTCGCTGGACCACGCGATGTGGTTCCACCGCCCGTTCCGCGCCGACGAGTGGCTGCTGTTCGCCCAGCGCAGCCCCTCGGTCTCGGACGGGCGGGGCCTGGCCCTGGGCGAGTTCTACGACCAGCAGGGCACCCTGGTCGCCTCGGCCGTCCAGGAGACCCTGCTGCGCGAGCGGCGCACCGCACCGCCGAGCTGACACCCCCTCACCCGATGGGGTGAGCGATCGTCACCCTGCGCTCACCCGGCGCGACGCCGGGTGAGTTCGTGTGCCATGCTGGCGGGCGCTGCGCCGCGTCGGACCCGGAAGCCGCACGCCCCGTGTCCGTCCGGACGGTCGCGCCCGGCCGCGGCCGCCCCCGCCGGGCCGGCACCCGCGCGCAGCCGTCGTGCGGGGCGTGCCGAGCCCCGGCTCCAGGGGGCCGCCAGGGCCGCGCTAGGGGGTCTCAGCTGGGACGCAAGGGGCCCGGCCGACGCTGTACGGGCGTCGACCCGACGCAAGATCCAAACCGCCGTGTCCCCCGTGGACGACGTTCACCCCGGTGTCGTCATCGTTTAACAACCGACTGGAATCCTCACCATCATGGACGAATCTCGCTACCCGACCCGCCTGCCGGGTCCCGACCCCCGCACGGACGGTCCACGGTTCCCGATGCCCCAGCGACACCGCCGGGTGCTCGCCTGCGCCGCCGTGGCCGCCTCCGTCGCGCTCGGCGCCTTCGGCGTGGCCGCCACCGTGGAGACGGTGCAGCAGCAGACCGTCGTGGTCAACGCCTCGCACTGACCCCCGGACCACCGGGCCCCGCACCACCACCGGTCGACCGGTGCGGTGCACTCGCGGCCGACGGCCCCTCAGCGCCGCGAGTGCCGCCCGGTCCCGGGGGACGGGGCCAGGTCCAGCTCCGCGGCGTACCGCGCGGCCGGCGCCAGCAGCGTCCACCCCGTGCGATCGGTGGCCCCCGACGGGCACGGGCCCGGCACGATCAGCCGCATCCGGTGCAGCAGGTCGAGCACCTCGCGGCGGAACGCGGCCCGGTCGGCCAACTGGGCCCGGTCCGCCCCGTGCTCGTCGGCGATGTCGCCGAGCAGCCCGTCTATCAGGGCCTCCGCGATCGGCACCGCCACCGGCGCCGGCTCGCCCGGCAGCGGGCGCAGCTGGTCCACCAGCAGTTCCACCAGCAGCAGCGCGGTGTGCGCCAGCGGGTCGGGGCCGGGCAGCCGCAGGTCGGTCAGCTCGTCCGCCGGGTCGAGCAGCGCGAACCCCTCCCGGCGCATCTCGGTGGCCAGGCCCAGGAACTCGGCGAACCCGGCTGCCTCGCGCTGCCGGGACTCCAGCAGCCACTCCCGCTCCAGCGCGGTCAGCTCGCCGGTCAGCAGCAGCGGCGACTCGGCCAACCGCCGCCGCACGGCCACCGGGATGGTGGTGCGCGGCGCGGGCGGGTCCTGCGGCCCGACCGGCCGGCAGGCCGCGGCCAGTGCGGCCGCCAGCTCCCGGTCGACGCCGCACCACTCCCCCTCGGCCGGCCCGAGCACCTGCCACGCGGTCAACCTGTCCACCGCGGCCTGCCAGTCGGCGGGGGCCGCGCCGCCGAGCGGCGGCCGCTGCGCCGCCCACCGGGCCGGACCCACCAGCGCCTCGGCCAGCGCACCGGCCAGCGCCGCGTAGCCGCCCGGGGTGAACCCGGCCAGCCCGCGCCCGTCGCCCGGGCCCAGCGGCGACTTCACCAGCCGGGCGAACCCGGCGCCGACCAGCAGCGGGTAGCCCAGCAGCTCCGCGAACCGCTCGGTCAGCCAGTGCGCGTGACACCGGATCAGCCCGAACGCCTGGGCGTGCGGACCGCCCGCGGTGACCAGCGGCTCGGCCAGCAGCATCCGGGCCGCCGCCCGCCGCTCTGCGGCCACCCGCGCCTCGTCGGACGGGACCGGACCGGCCTCGCCCTTGCGGTGCCGCCCGCCGCCGCGCCGGGCGGCGGGCACCGCCGCGGCGCCCGGCTCGCGCCGCCCGCGCC
>NZ_JBHYKG010000185.1:12372-16575 GCF_042741245.1 Kitasatospora sp. NPDC058965 | reverse complement strand
GGCCGGGGCTGCTCGCGCCGGTCCTGCGCCGCGGACGACGGTGAGCGCCCGGCCCCGGTCGACACCGTGCCCAGTTGCCCGCCCCCGGCCCGGCACCCGCCCGGGCCACCACTTCGTGCGTGGCATCGCAACGTCGCCTTCGCCGAACCCGGTGCGCCCATCGCATCGCAGGCCGCCGGACGGCCGGGCCGGACCGAGCAGGCCGGGGCACACGTCGAGCAGCAGCAGCGGTCGGCCCGGCCCTCCCAGCGGTCCCGCACTGCGTCACCGCTCGTGCAGGCGTCGGTGCCACCACGGACCCGCTGGTGACAGCGGGTCTGCCAGGGTCCGGCGCAAGAGTTCGCCGTCCAGCCGTTCGACGATCACGCGCAGGCCGGAACGGGCCCGCGGCGCCAGCGCGGCCAAGGCCGTCTCGAGCGTGTCACGCGCCGAGACCACGTCGCAGCACGGGCAGTCCGCCCGGGGGAGATACAGCACTCTTCCCGGGCCCTTGAGGAACCGGCCGAGTACCAGGACTGCGTCGAAAACAGCACCGGGCCACAGGCCCCGGGCCTCCAGCCGAGCCACCGCTGCCTGCGGGCCCCGGGCGAGGCCATCGATCTGCTCGGGTCGCCGATCACTGCTTCGAGGGCGTCGTTGAGCGCGCACAGCGCCGGGCGGCCTACGCGGCATTGCCCCTTCGGGTCGTCATGCCCGCAGTCTGCCATGCCTCGGTACACCGGCGGGGCCGATTCTCCCGGTCACACCCTGCCGCCGAGATCGCCTCTCGGGGCCGAGCCGCCCGGCCGAACGGGGCCGACGAACCCCCCTCGGATCAGGCGGGCCTGATCCGGGAGGCGCGTGTGGGCGGGCCCTGCTTCCGGGTTCGCCGGCCGGAACCCGCACCGGCCGTCACGAGCCCGCCAGCCAAGACCACCCCGCCCGCCGCCCTGCGGCCGCCGACCGCCGGCCGGCCCTCTCCCGGCCTGACGCTTGCCCCTCTGCGCCCTCACACGCCCGCCCCCATCCGACGGCCGCCCACCCTGCCCGGGGCCCGCGCACGGTGACGGGGCGCTCGCCCGCCCGGGCGAGCCCCGGTTCCCCCACCCGCCGCACGCCCGCATCATGGCTGGCATGGACGACCCCGGCGTTCCCGACGACGACCTGCTCGACCTGGTGGAGCACCTGCCCGACCCCGACGACGGCGCCGACACCTGGAGCGAGGACGAGTACGAGTTCGTGCCCCGCTGCTGACGTGTGGCCGCGCGGGTGACGGCGCGCGGCGGGTGCCGGCGGGCTCCGGGATCGCTGCGTGGTCGAGGAGCCTGCACGATGCCGGCGACAACCGTGGGCACCCGCAGGGCCGTGCCGGGGGCCGGCGGCACAATGGGGTGCCGTGGACCTGAGAGCGGAACTGATGCCCCCGCCGGTGAGCCGGCAGCGCCTGGACGAGCTCGGCGCCGAGATCGTGCGGATCGCCGACCTGGTGGTCTGCGGGGCCGGGACCCGGGACGAGGAGATCGCGGCGTTCAACGCGCGGACGGGCCACGACTACGGGGCTCTCGACTTCGCCGAGTACGACGGCGGCCGCGACCTGGTCGAGTTCGCGCTGGAGGCCGCCCGGCCGGCCCGGCCCCGGGTCGCGGACGTCACCGCGGACGAACTCGTCGAGATCGTCCGCAAGATTCTGGCCGGGGACCCGGAGAGCGACTTCTACCTGCGGCTCCTCGAAGCCAACGTGACGCATCCTCGGGTCGGCGACCTCATCTTCCGTCCCCCGGCCGGCCTGCGGGACGCCTCGGCCGAGCGGATCGTCGACGAGGCTCTCAGATATCGTCCGATCGCCCTGTGACCGGCTGGCCGTCAGCGGGTGGCGGCCCGCTGTTCGGCACGCGCTCGGGTGCCGGCCAGGCGGTAGGAACCGGTGCCGGTTTCGATGTTGGTGCCGTTGACGGTGAGGCGGTCGACGATGGCCACGCCGGACCGGCCTGCGAGTCCCGGCAGATCGCCGCGCACAGATCGACCTGGGTCTTCGGCAGCACCCGGGTCTCCTCGTCGTGCACTGCAAAACCGTGGGTCCTGAGGGCAAGCACCCGAGCGCTACTCGGCGGCATCACTCACCCGGAGCAGCGGATGGTCTTGCCGGTGAGCGCCAGACGCTCTCACAACTCGCGTATGGAGCCACTGCCAAGCAGATGGTTGTGGGCGGTGCCGTATCGATGATGCGGCACCGCCCACAAAAGGGGTCCCTGCGGCAACAGAACTGCCCCTACCGGTTCAAGCGACCGTCCGGACCACGGACCTCGCTCAGAGCCCGCCGGCAAGCGGCTGGCTATTGCACTGTTCGTCACCCCGACGGTGTTGCGGTAGGGGCAACGGGCTGCCGGACGAAACCGGAGGGCACCGAAAAACCCCCGGCCGGTGAGCAGGACGTTCCGGGCGTTGTTCACAGCAGGCCTGCGGCGGCTGCGCGAGATTGCGCACGGCCCCGTTGCCCAACGGGCCGGGCCCCCGGAGCAGGCCGAACTACCGGCAGGCTCGACTCCTTGCCGAGCTCCCCTGCCCGTGTGACACCGTGACTGCAGCGGTCTGTGGCGGCAACCACGGGCTGACTGACCGTCAAATCCGTCCGGACCAAGGACTTGTGATCATCATGGCTCTTCGCCACCGCCCCATCGTTTCTGCGGCTGCGGGCACGCCGGCGTGCGTTGCGGCTACCCGCGTCCCCGTGCTCGTGCCCGGGATCGTTCCCGTCGCGTGCGTTGTGATCGTGCTGATCGTGCTCGGCTGCGACATCCAGGCCGCCATCGCCGCAGTGCTCGCCATGGGAGCCGCCGCCCGTGAACTGACCCGCACCGCCTGATCCCCGCCTTCCGTCATCGGCGGTGGTGCCCTCCCGCGGCACCACCGCCCTACCGCGTGGAGGTGCGGTGCCCCGTCCCGAGAAGCCTGTCGATCCGAACGCCCCGTACGCGGCGCTCGCGCTGCACCTGCGTGCCGCCAGAAGCCGGGCCGGATCCATCCCCCTCAAGTCCTTGGCCCGAAAGACCGGTTACTCGATCGCCGCGCTCTCCGAGGCCGCCAGCGGCCGACGCCGTCCCACGCTTGCCCTGACCACCGCCTACGGCACGGCCTGCGGCGGTGAACGGGAGTTCTGGATCGAACAGTGGCAGGCGGCAGGCGCACCCGCCCACACAGCCGGTCAAGTCCGCCCCGTACGCGTGACGCCACCGGAGCCTTCCACCGCCCGCACCGTGGCCGAGTTCGTCCAGCGCCTGCGCGACCTCAAGGTCTGGGCGGGCAACCCGTCCTACGACCGCATCAGCTACCACCACGGACGCGCGCCCCGGGACGGCGGCGTGGCACTGGCCCGGAGCACGCAAAGTGACGCGCTCAGTGTGTCGAGGTCGACCCTGCCCGGTCTGCAGATCACGCTGGAGTTCGTCTGGCGTTGCCTGAGCATTGGGAGCGCCCTGCGCGGCCGCCGTGACGACCTCGCGGACCAGATGGACCAGTGGGCCGACGCCTGGACCTCGATCGCCCGAGCGCCCGCCGAGTCCGAGCCAGAGGCCCCGGCCGCGGCACTGCGGCCCCCGAGCGTGGACGAACCCACGTCACCGCGGCCTGTTCTGCTCCCACCGGCCGGGGAGCTGAGCCTTGAGCGCCGGCAACTTGCCGAGGTGTTGCGCCAGCTCTTCGAAACGCTGAACATGTCCGTCCGGCGGTTCGCCGCGCGCTGGTACTACGACGCGGGGACGGTGTCCCGCTATCTGAGCGGAAGGCGGATCCCGCCGCAGGAGTTCGTTGAGCAGCTGATCAAGTCTGTCGAGGAACAGGCCGGAATCGAGGTGACCCAGCCGGTCAGGTCCCACATTTTCACTCTGCTGGGCAGGGCCAGGGCAGAGGCACAGCTGCAGGGCGGTCACCTGGCCGAGCCCGTGAGCGACTATCGGCGGCGACTGCAGCGCGAGCTGGCCGGGCTCGAGCGGTACGCCAACGGTGAAGGCAGTGCCGGGACGTAGCCGGTCGACAGGTGCCGGGCAGCGGGGGCCGGGCGGGCCCTGAAGGCGGGGCGCAGGTCCGCCAAGGCTCGTGCCGCAGGTGGGGCGTGCCGGCCGGGCCCGCATGGAGCAACCCGGCGTACGCCATGTCCTCGAGGCCCGGTGTCCCGCCCGGGCGGGCGCCGCATCGCGAGTGGTGGGGCGCTGGACACCACCCCGGCAC
>NZ_JBHYKG010000185.1:0-12362 GCF_042741245.1 Kitasatospora sp. NPDC058965 | reverse complement strand
GTGCTCGCGCGGGGGGGGCCCCGCGGGGGGGGGGCCCGCCTCGGGGGGGGGGGGGGCGGCCCCCCCCCCCCCCCCCCCGGCGGGGGGTGGTGTCCAGCGCCGGGCGGGAGTACTCGGCGGGGTAGGAATGAGGTCTGGCCGTCGCCGGCGTGCAGCCGCGGGCATCACGGCTGCTCCGGTGAGTGCGTCGCACAGTCGGACGGCGAGGGCGGTGTTGTGCGGTGGTTCGGCGCGTTTGACGGCGAGTTCGAGGATGCGTGTGACGCGGGTGACGGCTGCGCAGAACAGGGTTGCGTGATCTGGAGGGTCCTTCATCGTTCCCGGCTCGCGGTCGGGCGGCGCCTCGCAGGCCGATGCGTCGGCCACCCGCGAGGCCACGGAGGCGTACAGGGCCGGCCGAGCGAAGCGGACGGGCACGTCCGGGGCCAGTGCCTGACAGGCTCTCACCACCCCGCCGGGACACCCCGACGGCCCGGGCGGGCTCCCGGTCCGGCGGGTGCCGTGTACGAGCGGGTGCCGCGGTGGTTACGCCGACCGGCAGTACAGGCCTTCTCCCCGGTCGCCGGCCTTCCGGGCCGGCTCGGCCGGGCCGGTGGGGATCCAGTCCGCGCTCTGCGGGTCGAACGCCCCGCGAGCCTGGCCCGCTGCTGGATCCACTGCCGGCCGACCTCGGCGAGCCGCGGGTTGTCCGCGCCGGCCGGCGCGGCCTGCAGGGCGCAGGGGACCGCAAGCAGCAGCGGGCCCAGGCCGTCGTCCGGCTCGGCGACGACCTCGGGCACGTCGGCGTCGACGAGTTGGGCGAAGGTCCGGCCGGTGAGGAGGCTCTCCCACTCGATCAGGGCCTCCTCGGCGTCGAAGGTGCCGTACGTCAGCGCGTCGAAGCGCCCGTCAGTACCTGTTTCTAAGGGTGTGCGAAGCGTTCGCCTCGGGCCAGGGATCGAAAAGGGGCCGAGTGGGGAAGGCAGTGACGGCCACCGTGCCGGCGGCCCCAACCCCGTTCGCCCGCGGCGCCACGGCGGTGCGCCGCGACGTCCACCGCGGTCGGGTCCGGTCCGCCAGCCCCGTCGGGCGCCCTACGACACCGGAACCCTGCCGGAGATCGGCTACCGGCCGGGCATCCGCGCCCTGGCTCCCACTGGACCTGGTGCTCACCGGACGGCGGGTGGGCGCGGACGAAGCCCTGCGGATCGGCCTGGCCAACCGGGTGGTGCCGACTGGTCAGGAGCTGGCCGCCGCCCGCGCTCCGGCGCACGAACCGGCCGCCCTCCCGCAGCTCTGCCTGCGGCACGACCGGCTGTCGGTACGCGAGCAGGGCGGGCTGGACGAGGCCGATGCGCCGGGCCCGCCGTCCAGCAGTGCGGGGTGCATGAATGAGGAAGTCCCGGCCGCCGACAGCGGTCGGGACTTTCCGTTTCGGCGACACGGAGGGTCTGCGGGGGCGTCTACAGCTCCCGGTCCGTCCAGGAGATGTCGTTCAGCTCGACGTCCGGGCCGCCAGCACGGGCGCCCGTTGTCCTTGAAGTAGTGGTCGCGCAGCGCTTCGCCGAGCAGGCCTTCCTGCTGAGCCTGGCCGGCGCCGGCATCGCGGGCCTCGTTCCGGCAGGCACAGGAGGTCGGCTCGGTGCCCGGCCACACGGCCGACGCCCCGGAGCACGAGGCGGTGATCCGGCTGCCCGCCAACATGCTCCAGTTCACCCCTCGGCCCGACGGCGCGGCCCCACGTGGCAACGAGGGCGGTACCGCGCCGCGTCGGGTACGGCCGCGGCGGTGCTGTCTTCCCGTCAGCTCCTCGTGCTGCCGACGGTCGGCCCGGCTCGTCCGGCATCGACACGTCAGGGCCGATCGACGGGCATGAGTGTCTTGTGCGGCTTTTGATGAGGTGTCTGTGCGAGTATTGGTGATGTCATTGCGGTGGTGTTCTGTGCCGTCTTCGTGGGTGGGAGGTGTGTGGTGTCCGAGATTTTCGCGGCGGTGGACGCGCTGTTGGCCAAGGCCCGTGACGGCGGTGATCTGCCGGAGCCGGCCGAGCGGGAGCGGCTGCGCAAGGCCGCAGGCCTGACCCAGGTCGAGGTGGCCGATGCCTTGAAGACCCGGCGGGAGACGTTCGCCAAGTGGGAGAACGGCACCGCGCAGCCGCGGGCCCCCAGGCGCGGCGCCTACGCCTTCCTGCTCGCGGGCCTGGCCGACATCCACGGCACCCGGGGCCCGGACGGCTGGCTCACCCTCGCCCGCCGGGCCCGCCCCCTCGACGCCGGAACCAACACCACTGCCGCACAGGGGGAGTGACATCCTGATGGACCGCAAGACGTACACCGCCGAGCTCGCCGGCCTGCGCGAGCTGCGCACGGGGATCGCGGCCGCCGAGAAGCAGGTTGCGGCAGCGCGGAGGGAGCTGGACAGGCTCACCGCCCAGCGCGCGCGCCGGGTGGCCGGGCTGGCGGGGTACGAGGGCGCCCAGGCACCGGCCATCGCGAAGGCCTGCGGGCTGTCGGTGGGCGAGGTCGTGCGGATCGCCCCGCTGCTGGACCCGACCCCGGCCGCCGTCCGCGCCGCCAAGACCGACGACCGGGCCGCCGCCACCGCCGCTGCGCCCGCCCCGGCCGCGGAGGCCGCGCCGGTCGCCGAGCCCGCCGCCGCGCTCGCCCCGGCACTGACCCGCCCGGCCCCCGTCGTCGAGCAGCCGGCCCCGGCCGTTCTGGTGGCCGAGGTGCCGAGCGAGGTCGAGAACCAGGTCGTCGTTGAGCAGCCCGTCGCACCGCATCCCGGGCACGCCACAGCGGCCACCGGGGGGACGGAACCCGGCGTACAGCCCTCCTCGGACCGCACTACCGCGTCGGTCCCGGCTGCCTCGGTCGCTGCCGCGCCGCGTCCGGCGGTCGAGGCCGGCCCGCGTGAGCTGCCCACCCTCCCCGAAGGCCCGGCCGGTGCCCGGTTCGAGGCCGTCACCACGGGCCTGGTCTCCAAGCGCCCCAACTTCGTCCAGCAGGCCCGCTCCACGGTGTTCCTGGACGCGGCGACCGGGATGCTCGCCGTGCGCGACCAGACGGTGCGGCTCGACCTCGGCGCCCGCACCCCCGGCGAGATCCTGGACGCCGTCCTGCACGCCGCGCCCGGCACGGAGCGGGTCTACATCACCGCCGGTGCCCCGTGGCACGACGGCGCCGAGCGGTACTCGACGCTCAAGGACGCGGTCGCGGCCTGGCTCAACACCCCGTCCGAGCGGTGGACGACGGCAGTCGGGGCGGGCCGGGACAAGCTGGCCGGGCACTTCGTGCACCAGCGTCAGCCGGTCGGCCGCTACGCCCCTACCGCCGCCCCGGACGGCGGCACCACCGAGATCCGCTCGATGGGGGAGTGGTTCGACCCGGACGGCGCGGACGTGGTGACCTGCCGTCAGGCGTTCACGCTGCTGTGGCAGGCGCTGCGCCGCTACTTCGACGACGCCGTGCTGATGGGCTCCCCGTCCCAGACGGGCCGTGACCTGTGGTCGCGCACGATTCCGACCAGCGGCAAGTGGGCCGGCGGCTACCCGGTCCTGTCCGAGGAGCTGCGCGCCCTGCTGCACGCGACCGGCGGGCAGGGCCGCACCGAGCTGATCCTGCCCCCGCGCGTCCCGGAGCAGTTGCCCGCCCTGGTGGAGTACGACCGCACCTTCGCCTACGCCAAGCACCTGTGGAAGTCCCCGGTCGGCACCCCGCACCGCATCACCGCAGCCGCCTTCGCGGCGATGACCGGGCAGGAGCAGACGAAGGCCCTGATGTCCTGCTCGCACTGGAACATCAGGGTGACCGTCCCGCAGGGCTGGAACCACGTCGGCCTGCTCCCGGCCCCTGTCACCGGCGACCGCGCCTGGATCTACCCGGCCACACCGGGCGCCACCTTCACCACGTGGGCGGGCGGCGCCGAGGTCCACCTCGCCCTGTCCAACCACCTGATGCCGTGGAAGGTCGAGATCCTCTCCGGCCTGCTCTTCGAGGACGGCAAGCCGCTCGACGAGTGGGGCAAGCGCCTCAAGTCGGCCTGGGCCGACCTGACCAACCTCTCCCGCATGCACGGCGACGAGCGCCAGCGCACCGCCGCCTACCTCGCCTCCCGCGCGGTGCGCTCCGTGCTGCTGTTCGGCCTGGGCGGATTCGCGCAGCGCCCGCGCCTGGTCTCCGGCACCACCCCGCTCGGCGAGGCCCTCCCCGCCGGGGTCGAGATCCTCGGCCAGGACGAGACGGTGGTGACCTGGCAGCGGCAGGCCGGCTTCTCCCGCGACCCCTACGCCCACCCCGAGTGGGCCGCCTACGTGTGGTCGGGGGCCCGGGCGGCGCTGCTGGACATGAAGTACCGCCAGGGCAAGGACGTCATCGCCCACGCCGGCGCCCTGCACGCCAAACCCGGCACCGTCGTCTACTTCGGCACCGACGGCATCGCCCTGACCGAGCGCCAGCCCTGGCCCTACCGGGGCGAGGTGGGCGACTACCTCCTCAAGGGCCACCTCACCGGCCCCGTCGAGCACCCGACCAGCCAGGAGCAGTACCTCAAGCTGCGCGCCCTGGGCCGCACCGAACTCGCCGCCGCCGAGAAGGGCACTGAGCAGTGAGCCCGGCCGACCCGAACCAGCCGAACGAAGCCGCCCGCCTCACCCAACAACTCCTGGACGAGGGCTACACCAAGCGCCAGGTCGCCAAGATGCTCGGCCGCGACGCCTCGCTCGTCTCCCAGTTCTTCACCAAGGGCAAGGGCGCGAGCATGGTCAACGCGCTGCGCCAGGTCGTCCGCGCCGTGCACGGCGGCGAGCGCGACGAGGACGTGCTGTCCGGCATCGCGGAGGCGAACACCACCCGCCGCCGCACCAAGACCGGCCAGAAGGCCCGGGTACGCGGCAAGGACACCGTCGGCAAGCCCGGCGAGTCGATGGCCGGCCGCGCGGGCAAGCAGGCCATCAACTCCGGCGCCTCCCACCTCGCCCCGGTCGTCCACGCCACCGGCCGGGCCGGCGGCCGCCTGGCCTTCACGGTGCGGATGAAGGCCGACCAGTACGTCTACAGCGCGGGCTCCGAGCAGGACTCCGGCGGCATCCGCCGCGGCTTCCTTCCCCGCGCGGACGGCACCGAGGAACGCACCTACGGCTCCGCCTCCACCGGCGGCTTCGACGCCGCCGAGTGGTCCCAGCGCGTCGCGGACCACCACGGCGACGTCACCGAGGCGATGCGGGCCTGGCTGGTGGAGACCGGCCGCGCGGTCGAGGACGCCGACATCGCCTACCTCGAAGTCCGCGGCTGGATCCCCGAGGACCGGCAATAGGGAGTCCGGCCGTGGTGACTGAGCGCTTGGTTCGGCCAGTGAGCGGCTGAACCGGCCGGTTGAGCAAACGGACCCGCAGAGAGGACGACGTGTGAAGACGCTGGTGGCACAGGACATCGTGGAGGAACTCCGGACCGGGGCAGACGAGGCGGTCCGCCTGTATGTCGCGGCCTGCGCCGAGCGGATGGCCCCGCTGTTCATCGGCCTGCACACGGGCGAAGCGGGCCGGGAAGCCGACGTGGAGCTCTACAAGAAGTCCGTGTCCGACCTCTGGCGGACCGACCGCCCGCTGCCCGACGCTGCCCAGCGGGCACGCCTGCTCGACCGGTTCCCCGAACTGCAGCCCGCTGAGGACGGCATCACCGACACCGTCGGCACCTACGCGTTCTTCGCATGCCTGGTCCTGCGCTACGCCCTGCTGGCCAACGCCTCCGGGAGCGCCGACCATGCCGTGTCGTGCGGCCACGCGGCGCTCACCGCGATGGGCATGCTGGACCAGAACATCGCAGGTGCCGCATTCAAAGCCGACGAGCAGCGGCTCCAGACCCTCCCGGCGTCCGGCAACGCCGCGGGCCTGTGGGACGCGAGCATGGCAGCCGGGCGGGAGCGCCTTCGCGCGGTGCTGAGCCGCATCGCGAGAGGAACCCACTGAAACGGCTGCTCAGCTGGCCAACTGAAGTGCTAAGTCACACTCGTCCGCGCGAACCGGAGCGGCACCGAGCACACCTACCCGCCCTGCCACGCCGAGGAAGCCCGCATGCCCGAGATCGAGAACCTGCTCCACCGCCGCACCGACCTGTCTGCCTTCATCGTCCACTTCACCCGGGCCCACAAGCGCAAGACCGCTAGCGAGAACCTGCAGTCCATACTCAGGGCCGGCGCCATTGAGGCCCGCAACGTCTTCGGTATGGCGGACAAGCTCGCCAAGAAGTACGAGGCTGTCGTGGATACCCAGCGGACCGTCTGCTTCACCGAGACCCCCCTCGAACACGCCTGGATGATGTGCGAGGCCATCCCGGGCCGCGCCATGAGCTTCAACGGCTACGGCCTGGCCTTCACTCGCTCCTTCGCCCGCCGCATGGGCGCCAACCCGGTCTGGTACATCGACATCACCAAGGGACACGACTGGCTGGTCAACCCGGTCAACAACCTGGTCGCCAGCGTCGCGGAGGATCTCGCGCAGTCCTCCGCCTCTGAGCGGGAAGAGGTGGCCCAGCAGGCCGACATCCTGAGGCCGACCCCCTTCTACGAGCAGATGGGCAACCCCTCCGGGACTCGCAAGGAGTTCTGGTGGGAGCGGGAGTGGCGCCACGTCGGCGACTTCGAGTTCGACCTGAGCGATCTGGTCGTGCTCTTCGCTCCGGAAGCCGACCACGATGAGATCGACGAGGTTCTCTACGACCTGAAGCCGAAGGGTCGGCGTCCCCAACTGGTCGACGCCACCTGGGGCCTGGAACGGATGATCGCCGCCTTCGCCAGGGTCAGCGAGCCTGGCCCGTTCCCCGAGTAGCAACATCGTCCTCTCCCCAGCCACGACCTGGCCCGAGGAGATGCCGCCCGCCCCGCTGCGCCGTCTCAGCATCCGAAGGAGAAGCACCGCCGTGGATACCACCACCCGGGCCGTCGTGCCGGCCGCGTTCCGCGTCGCAGCCGGGCAGCCGGTTCCCGCGCAGCCGTCCGGCACCGCGGTGAACCCGCTGCCGCTGCACTGGTTCCAGAGGGACGCGGTGGCGGCCGCGGTGCGCGAGGTGAAGAACGGCGGCCGCGCCACCCTCGTGGCCGCGACCGGCTCCGGCAAGACCCTGATCGCGGCCGGCTGCGCCCGGCGTCTGGCGGCTCGGGGCCGGGTGCTGGTGCTGGTGCCGACGATCGAGCTGCTGGAGCAGACCGCCGAAGCGTGGTCGCTGCGGGGCGGCCGCCGCGGGCTGGCGGTGGCGGCGTGTTCGCGGGAGGAGGTGCTGGAGAGCGCGGAGGCCGGCGGGCGCGTCCACGCCCGGGTCACCACGCAGGCCCCGCGGATCGCCGACCTGGTCGCCAACGAGAAGGCCGGCGAGCCGGTCACCGTGTACGCCACCTACGCCTCGCTGGAGCGCATCGTCCAGGCCCACCAGCTGTACGGCCTGCCCGAGTGGGACCTGGTGGTCGTCGACGAGGCCCACCGCACCGCCGGCGCCGAAGGGAAGGCGTGGGCCGCGATCCACGACGACGACCGGGTCCCCGCCGCGCGCCGCCTGTACTTCACCGCCACCCCGCGGATCGCCGACGACCGGCGCGCGAAGGACGGCCTGGCCGACCTCACCGACGCCGACGGCCAGGCGCTTCCCGTGCTCTGCTCCATGGACTCGGAGGAGATCTACGGCAGCACCGTGTTCACCTGGACCCTCGGCCAGGGCATCGAACACGGCTACCTCGCCGACTACCGCGTCCTCGTCCCGGTGGTCACCGACGAGGACCTGCGCGAGCTGCTCAACCTGCCCGCCGTCGCCGACCTGCGCACCCAGCGCAGCAACGAGGACCTGCTGCGCCTGGCCCTGCAGATCGCCGTGCTGCGCGCGGTCGCCGACCTCGGCCTGCGCCGCGTCATCACCTTCCACTCCCGGGTGTCGGCGGCGCGGGAGTTCGCGAACACCCTGCTGGACGCCTCGCAGCTGCTGGAGGACGCGGAGCGCCCGGAGCGGATCTGGGCGAAGGCGGTGGCCGGCACCGACCGGCTCAAGGACCGCCGCGCCGCGTTCACCGACTTCAAGGCCCACACCGGCGAGGACGGCGAGGAGTGCGGCATCCTGTGCAACAGCCGACTCCTGACGGAAGGCATCGACGTCGCCGCCGTGGACGCCATCTGCTTCGCGGACCCCAAGAGCTCGGTCATCGACATCGTCCAGGCCGTCGGCCGCGCGCTGCGCCAGTCCTACCGGCAGGGCAAGGTCTCCTGGGTCATCATCCCGGTCTACCTCCCGACCCCGGAGGTCGGCGACGACACCGCCGCCGCGGACCCGGCCGAGGTCCACGACGCCGGCCAGGCGGTGAAGGCCGAGGCCGACGCCGAGATCGAAGCCAGCTCCTTCCGCACCATCTGGCGGGTCCTGCGCGCCCTCGCTGCGCACGACGCCCGGGTGGTCGGCCGGATCACCGAACTGCGCGCCTCCCGCTCCCAGGGCACCGCGCACACCACTACGACCACGGCCGCCCCCGGGGGCGGGGCCGCCGAGGCCGGGGAGCGCGGGCAGCAGCCGGCCCCGGCCGAGTCGCCGATCGAGTGGCTCAAGATCAACGCCCGCCGGCACGCCGCCCGGATCCTCCAGACCGTCAAACTCCGCGCGTTCAACCCGCGCGCGGTCGAGTGGCAGCGCATGCACGCCGTCGCGGCCCTCTTCCACCTCCAGCACGGCCACCTCGACCCCACCGACCGCGAGAAGCACGCCGAGCTGATCTCCTGGCTCACCCGCCAGCGCCACCTCAACGGCCAGCACCTGCTCGACCCGGCCCGCGTCTCGGAGTTGGACGCGCTCGGCATGATCTGGTCGAAGAACGCAGGCGCCTGGGAACGCGGCTACGCCTACGCCGCCGCCTTCCACCACCAGCACGGCCACCTCGCCGTCCCCGCCACCGCGAAGCTCGACGACTACGCGGTGGGCGCATGGATGCGCCGCCAGCGCAAGGCCGGCAACCTCACCACCGACCAGATCGCGAAGCTGTACGCGCTGGACGAGCTGTGGCGCCTGGACCCGGACTGGAACCGCTCCTACCGCCGCCTGCTCGCCTACCTCGCCGCCGGCGGCACCCTGACCGGCCCCGCCAACCGCACCGGCCTCGGCGCCGACCCGGCCTTCCGCCCGGGCACCTGGCTGCGCAAGCAGGACAAGGCCCGCACCGACGGCAAGCTGACCGACCACCAGACCGCGCTCCTGGACGCCCTTACCCGGCACGCCGAGACCGTCACCGGCTGACCCGCCCCCGCCCCGCATCCGCGCTCCTGCCGTCCCGGCCCACCCGGGCCGGCCGCCGCCACCCCGCTCCCGACCCCGGAGGAAGCGCGCGATGACCGATACCACCCGCCTCGACCCCGCACCGGATCGGCTGGAGCCGGCCCCATGCAGCAGCCGTCCCGCGCCCGCCGACCGGGGCCTGGGCCGGGCCCGATGCCCGACTTCCCGCTGGTGCGCGGTGCGATCTGGCTGCGCCGGACCGGTCACGACGGCATCCGCACCCTCCACCAGGGCGCCGACCCGGCCCGCGGCCGGACCGAGAAGGACGTCGACGGCCCGGACGGCTGGGTGGCCCTGGTGGAGGGTGCGGATCGTCCACGGCACCCAGCCGGGCACCCTGCCGGAGCCCGTCGTCCACGCCGAGGCGTGGGCGGCCGGCGCGACGCTGCACGCCGCCCTCGCCCGGCACCCCGCCCGCGCCCCCTTCACCCAGGACGAGGCCGACGACCAGGAGCACGGGCTGCTCAGCGGCGTCCGCGGCCGGGTCCGTCGCCGGGCGGCCGGGATGACCTGGGAGAACCTCCAGCAGGCCCTGGAACAGGCCCGGGTCGAGGAGCGCCACGCGGATCGGTACGCCGACGCCGGGGACGAGACCGCCTTCGCCACCGCGGCCGACGCCTTGGCCGAGCGGCAGCGCCTGCGCGACCACGCCGCCGAGACCCGGGCCGAGCGCTACGACCCCGACCACGACACCGCTCTCCAGCACGCGCTGCGCCGCGAGCGCCACCGGGCGGTCCGCGAGCCAGCGGCCGACCGCCCCGTCCAGCGCGTCGGCGTCGATGTGGGCCAGCAGCCGGCGGACCGTCGACTCGGCGGGCAGAAGCCGTCCGGGCATCAACGGGTCGGGGCGCAGGCCGAGGCGTTCCAGCACATGAGCCGGTGCGTCGGCGATCCGCTCGCCCACTGCAAGCAGCGAGGTCGCCCCGGCCGGCACGGCGCACACGGTCAGGGCGGGCACGACGGCAAGCGTGTGGCGGACTCCGCGCGCATCACGCGGGTCCGGCAGCTCCGCGGGCCGTTCCAGCAGCCCGGGGATCTCCTCCGGCCCAGGCTCGGGCTGTCGGCGGAGCGGGTCAAGAGCAAGCGGGATCGGCGATGACGGGTCGGCAGGCACGGTCTTCCACTCGGATCACGGAGCGTCAAAAACTCCATGGTCTTGGAAGCCGTGCCGTTGCGTTCCTGGCTTCTTGCCGTCCGACAGATCGTCACGAAGCGGACATCACACGACTACGCCGAAGCCCTGGATGCCGGGGTGTGAGCCGAAGTCGTTCTCGCAGACCGGGCAGATGCGGGTAAGCGACCTCGCGGCGGTGGGACTGGGCTCGGCAGTCGGGCGAGCAGTAGACCTGCCTGCTTCCCGGTGGGGCCGGCTTGCCGGGTCAGGCGCGCGTGCCGATCCGGATGTCGGTGGCACCGGCTCGGCGGAGCTCCTCGACCAGGATGCGCAGCTGGGTGGCTGCCATCAGCGGGAAGACTTCGCCCTTGCAGTCCAGCCCGAAGTGCCAGCCGCCGGCGGGGTGCCGGGTGGGTATGGAGGCGCAGTTCGGCGAGTACGCGGCCTCGTCGAGTGCCTCCTCCGGGTCCGCGTACTCGACACCGTCGTCCCCCACGGCCATGAACCGCGCCGCTGCGGCGACTACGGCGCTGTGCACGGCGGTGTCCGGCTCGCCCTTGACGTGGGTGTCGAAGTCCTGGGTGTAGGACGAGTCGGGCCGCGCGGAGTAGATGCGGCACCAGTTCTCGTCGACCACCACGTCGCTGCCGCCCCACTCGGCCGCGATCGCCTGCCGTTGCAAGCGGGCAGTCACGTCGCCCGACGTGCGGTCCTTGACGAGGTCGGCAAGTCGCCACAGCATCGCGGGGTCGCCGTAGTGTGCCGCAAGAACCATCCAGGAATCGACGGTCTCGTGCTGGTCGTGCTCCCACCCGAACTCGGCCAGGCGGAACGATGCTTCCGCGTCACCGCGTAGTGCGGCTGCGACCCACCCGGTGACCGTCTGCTCCGTTGCCTGCTCCGACTGATCCATGGAACGTATCGTGCCCCAACACGCGTGCGGCCGTGGGCAATTCCTCGAACGATCCGCCACCGCCCGTTGCGCCCGGCGCACCCGTCGCGCCGGTCGGACCCGTTGGCGGCCTTGCCTCTGGTTGCGGCTCGGGCGGGTGGCCGAGCAGGTTAAAGGCATCGGTGACCGGCGCATCCACCGATGCGGCGCGGACGGCTTAGCGGGTCCGAGCGATGCGGGCCTGCCCGGGTTGGTTGCCCGGATCGTGCCGCTGGGGGCTGCCCGGCCTGGAGTTTCTGGCGCGGTTGCGCCCGATCTGCGGGTGCGCCTCCTGGCCGTCGCGGGCACCGCGTTCGCGGCCGTTCCGGCCTGGCCCTTGTGCGGTCCGGGCGCGACAGCTGCACGCGGCAGGCTCCGAGCCCACCGCAGCGTGCAACCCGGACCCCGCGTTGCACCCCGGACCGGGCGTTTTCGCTCCTCCCGGACGGCGGCCCAGGCGCGTTGCAGCGGGCGCGTTGCCACGCCCGCAACCAGGATCCGACACCGGACGGCGCGAGGGCCCGAAAAATATTTTCCGGTCGTGTCGATCCGTTGCTGCGCCGTTCGACCTTGGGCTGAGAGGGTCGAACGACGATCCCTGCACAAGGAGGCCGACGATGGCGAAGTACATGCTGATCATGCGTGGCACGGACGAGTCGATGGCGAAGATGATGTCCACGCCGTTCGAGGAGATGCTCGAGACGGTGGGCCGCTTCAACGAGGAGCTGATCCGGGCCGGCGTGCTCGTGGCCGCCGAGGGCCTGGACGACCCGTCGCAGGGCGTGGTCGTCGACTTCGCCGGCGAGGCGCCGGTGGTCACCGACGGACCCTACGGCGAGACGAAGGAGCTGTTCGGCGGCTTCTACCTGATCGACGTCGCCTCGAAGGAGGAGGCGGTCGAGTGGGCCAAGCGCCTGCCGGCGTTCCCGGGTTCGAAGTGCGAGGTGCGCCGGGTGCCGGGCATCGAGGAGTTCCCGCAGGACAACGAGTGGATCGTCAAGGAGCGGGCGTGGCGCGAGCGGACCGGCCAGCTCTGATG
>NZ_JBHYKG010000184.1:0-16683 GCF_042741245.1 Kitasatospora sp. NPDC058965 | reverse complement strand
CGGCGCCCCGGGGCCGGCGGCGCCGGCCGGCGGTGCCCACGACGTCGTCAGCCCCGGACCGGGAACGCCGCCTGGAACGCCAGCCGCCGCTCGGCCGTGTCGCCGATGGCGGTGAGGAGCTCGTCCAGTGCCAGGTACTCGGCCCACCGCTCGCGGCCGGTGGCGCGGGTGAGGTGGTCCAGCACCAGGTCTTCCAGCTCCGGTACCCGCCGGCCCTTCCAGGCCTTGTCGGCCAGGGTGACCAGGAGGTCCTCGACGGTGCGGTCGGGCGCGGCCCAGCTGCCGTGGGTCCCGGCGAAGCGGGCCAGCTCGGCGGGGAACCCGTGCTCCAGCAGCAGCGCCCGGCCGGCGGGCTCGTGCGCCGAGCCGGGGCCGGAGAGTTCGGCGGGGTGGTGCACCTTGCCGATGTCGTGGGTGGCGGCGCCGAAGAGTACGGCGGCCCGGTCGATCACCAAGTCCGGTGCGTGGCGGGCCAGGCCGGCGAGCAGGTCGTGGGCCGCGTCGTGGACCAGGCGCAGGTGGGCGGCCAGTCGCGGGGGTGCCGCGAGGGTCGTGAGCAGCTCCGCGACCACCGGCGGGAGCGGGCGCGGTGACGGATCGTCGGTCGTGGTGAGGGCCGAGGTCAGCACCGGGTCAGAGTAGCCGCCGTCGGGTCGCAGTTCACCAGGGGCGGCTGGGGTGACGGGGGCACCGGATGGGCAGCAGTCAGCCATGACCACCCGACCCCCACGCAACCCCCACCCCCATCCCCACCCGATGGAGCTGCACGAGCTGAGCGTCCCCGGCCCCGGTGTGCTGCCGCTGGCGATCGGCTCCTTCGACACGATCGGCCCGCTCTCCCGGGCCGCCTTCCCCCACCGGCACAGCTTCCACGAGATCGCCCTGGTCAGCACCGGCAGCGGGACCCACGTGGTGGACCTCGAACGGCTGCCGCTCAGGCCGCCGCACCTCTACGTGATCGCCCCGGGGCAGGTGCACCACTGGGAGGTGACCGACGTCACCGGCTGGGTGCTGATCTTCAACGAGGACTTCCTGCTCACCCACCCCGAGGACGCCGAGGCGCTGCGCACCCTCGCCGAGCGGCCGTGGATCGACCTGGACCCGGCGCAGCACGCGCAGTTCGACGCGCTGCTCGGCGCGATGCACGACGAGTACCTGGCCGGTGCGCCCGGCTCGGTCTCGGTGCTGGCCTGCTACCTGCACATCCTGGTGCTGCTGGTGCTGCGGGCGCAGGGCGCGGCGGGGCGCGCCGGTGCCGACCGGGCCGCGGACCTGGCGAGCCGGTTCTCCCGGCTCGCCGCACGGCCGGGGGCCCGGGACCGGTCGGTCGGGGCGCTGGCCCGCGAGCTCGGCGTGTCGGCCGCGCACCTGCACGAGGCGGTCAAGCGCGCCACCGGCCGCACCCCGGGGCAGCTGGTCCGCGACCGGCAGACCCTGGAGGCCAAACGGCTGCTACTGGCGAGTGATTTGACGATACGTCAGATCGCCGAGCGAGTCGGCTTCGGCGATCCCTCGTACTTCTGCCGGTTCTTCCGGCGGGAGAGCGGGGTGAGCCCCGGCGAGTTCCGGCGGGTCGCCCGGGTGGCCCGCGAGCGGCCGGCGGTGACCAGAACCGGGGTGGGCGACACCCCGGAGAATCACCACGATCCCCGAGTCCGGTCCATCGCCGCCGACGGGGCGTCCGCCTAGTTTGCTTGTCATGGCTTAGCCACTCCCCAGCGGCCACTCCCTGCACCACCCCCGTCGTTCCGCCCGGCCCTGCCGGGCACCCTCCTAGGGAGCACCAGCCATGACCGAAGACCCTGCCGAGAGCGGGCAGTTGACCCGTAAGAGCCTGCTCAAGGCGGCCGTCCTGGCCACTGCCGCCACCCCGCTGCTGATCGGCGGCGGGGTGGCGCTGGCCCGCGACCGGGCGGCGACCGGCCGCCCGCTCGCGGTCACCCCCGAGTGCCAGGACGGCGACGCGCCGACCGACGCGCAGATCGAGGGACCGTACTTCAAGCCTGACTCCCCACTGCGCACCTCGCTGGTCACCCCCGGCACGCCCGGGACCCCGCTGACCGTCAGCGGGTACGTGTTCGGGCTCGGCTGCCGGCCGATCGCCGGTGCCCTGCTGGACTTCTGGCAGGCCGACGACAACGGGGCCTACGACAACGTGGGCTTCACCTTCCGCGGCCACCAGTTCACCGACGCCACCGGCGCGTACGCGCTCACCACGATCGTGCCGGGGCTGTACCCGGGCCGCACCCGGCACATCCACGTCAAGGTCCAGGCGCCCGGCCAGCCGATCCTCACCACCCAGCTGTACTTCCCGGGCGAGCCGCGCAACTCCACCGACTCGATCTTCGACCCGCTGCTGCTGATGACGGTCCGCCAGGTCGGCACCGGCGAGCAGGCCAGCTTCGACTTCGTGCTCAACGTGGCGCAGTCGCCCACCCCGACCCCCACCCCGACCGGCCGTCCGACCCCGACTCCGACCCCGTCACCCTCGCCCAGCGGCTCGGTCCCGCCGGGCCAGACCTGGGCGCCGGGCGTGGCGTACCAGGCCGGCGACCGGGTCGGCTACGGCGGCGCGGTCTACCAGTGCCTCCAGGCGCACACCTCCATGGTGGGCTGGGAACCCCCCGCGGTCCCGGCCCTCTGGCAGCGCCTGTAGGGAGAGCGGGGCCGCCGGCACCCCCATGGCCGGCGGCCCCGCGGTTCCGTCCGCACGGAGCGCCACCCCGCCCCGCGCTGCGGCCCGCTGCCGAGACACGGCGCACCCGACATGCCGGAAATATGACCTTCCATCTGAGAAGCTCGCCCCGATGACCGGACCCGTGAGCGACTCCCTGACCACCGCGCTGAACCGGTGGAGCCTGCTGGTGCCGCCGATGGCCGCCGTGCTGCTCGCCCTGGTCTGGGGCGAGAGCCTGCCCGCGCCGGTCGCCGGTCTGGCCGGCCTGGCGCTGATCGGCGCGGTGCTCGCCGCCGTGCACCACGCCGAGGTGGTGGCGCACCGGGTCGGCGAGCCGCTCGGCTCGCTGCTGCTCGCGGTGGCCGTGACGGTGATCGAGGTCGGGCTGATCGTCACGCTGATGGCCGACTACGGCGACAAGAACGCCACCCTGGCCCGGGACACCGTCTTCGCCGCCGTCATGATCACCTGCAACGGCATCGTCGGCCTGTGCCTGCTGGTCGGCTCACTGCGCACCAACGTGGCGGTCTTCAACCCCGAGGGCACCGGGGCGGCGCTGGCCACGGTGGCGACCCTGGCAACGCTCAGCCTGGCCCTGCCCTCGTTCACCACCAGCCGGCCCGGACCGGAGTTCTCCCCCACCCAGCTGGTCTTCGCCTCCCTGGCCGCGCTGGTGCTCTACGGGCTCTTCGTGGCCACCCAGACGGTCCGGCACCGCGAGTACTTCCTGCCGCCGCAGATCGTGCACGCCCCGACCGAGGCGGAGCACGCCGCACCGCCCACCCGGCGCGCGGCCCTGACCAGCCTGACGCTGCTGCTGGTCGCGCTGGTCGCGGTGGTGGGGCTGGCCAAGGCGGTCTCGCCCACCATCGAGTCCGGGCTGACCAGGGCGGGCCTGCCCGCCTCGGTGATGGGTGTGGTGATCGCGCTGCTGGTGCTGCTGCCGGAGACCATCGCGGCCACCCGGGCGGCCCGGCGGGACCAGGTGCAGATCGGGCTCAACCTGGCCCTGGGATCGGCGATGGCCAGCATCGGGCTGACCATCCCCGCCGTCGCGTTCGCGAGCATCTGGCTGAGCGGTCCACTGGTCCTGGGCCTGGGCGCCTCGCACCTGGTACTGCTGGCCCTGACCGTGGCGGTCGGCACCCTGACCGTGATCCCGGGGCGCGCCACCCCGCTGCAGGGCGGGGTGCACCTGTCGGTGCTGGCGGCGTACGTGGTGCTGGCGGTCAGCCCCTGACGGCGGGCGGGGCCGGCCCACCCCGACGGGGTGTCACCCCACCCCGCAGGCAGTGCCAATCTTACTTACCGTCTAGTAAGTTTACTCACGAGTACCTAGCCTGGGCGCTGCTCGAAAGCTGACCGGCTCTCCCCCACCCAGGAGACACGCTCATGGCTCTCGCCCCGCCCCGCTCCGCCCGCACCGCCCTGCTCCGCGACCGCGCCGAGGTGGACCTGGTCCGCGACGGCGACCGGGTCGTGGAGGCCCGCCGCCCGTACCTGGTGCCACCCGCCACCGAGGGCAGCCTGGCCGAGCTGCCGGTCCGCAACGCCGCCGAGGCCCCCACCGCCGTGGTGCTCAGCCGCCGCTCCCCCGACGGCGGTTGGCAGGACGTCAGCGCCGCCGCGTTCGCCGCCGAGGTGGCCGCCACCGCCAAGGGCCTGATCGCCGCCGGGATCCGGCCGGGCGACCGGGTCCTGCTGCTGTGCCGCACCCGGTACGAGTGGACGCTGCTGGACTTCGCCACCTGGACCGCCGGCGCGGTGCTGGTCCCGGTCTACCCGAGCTCCTCGGCCGAGCAGGCCGAGTGGATCGTCCGCGACTGCGGCCCGGCGCTGGCGCTGGCCGAGGACGCGGCCACCGCCGAGGTGCTGACCATCGCCATCGCCCGCAGCGAACGCCCCGTCCCGCTCTGGCGGTTGGACGAAGGGGCCACGGCGGAGCTGGCCGCCCGCGGGCAGGCCGTGCCGGACGTGGAACTCGACGCCCGGCGCGCCGGGTTGAGCCCGGCCAGCGAGGCCACCCTGATCTACACCTCGGGCACCACCGGGCGGCCCAAGGGCTGCCGGCTCACCCACGGCAACTTCCTGGACGAGGCGGCCAACTGCCAGGCCCTGCTGCAACCGGTCTTCGAGGCGGTCTCGGCCGAGCCGCCGTCGACCCTGCTCTTCCTGCCGCTGGCCCACGTGCTCGGCCGGATGATCCAGGTCACCTGCGTGTACGCCAGAATCAAAGTGGGCCACAGCCCCTCCCTCAAACCCGCCGAACTGCAGCCCGACCTCGCCTCCTTCGGCGCCAGCTTCCTGGTCGGTGTGCCGTACCTGTTCGAGAAGATCCACCACCTGGGCCGGGTGCAGGCCCAGGCCCGCAAGGCGGCCGGCGTCTACGACCGCGCGACGGCGGTCGCGGTGCGCTACGCCCGGGCCGAGCTCGCCGCCCTGGCCGGCGAGGGGCCGCGCGCGACGCTGGCGCTGCGCACCGCGCACGCCTTCTACGACGCACTGGTCTACCGCAAGGTCCGCCGGGCGATGGGGGGCCGGGTCCGGCACGCGATCAGCGGGGGCTCCTCGCTCAACCCCGACCTGCTGCTCTTCTACGCGGGCGCCGGGGTGCAGATCTACGAGGGCTACGGCCTGACCGAGACCACCGGCCCGTCCACCGTCAACCCGCCGCTGCGCCCGCGGGCCGGCAGCGTCGGACCGCCGGTCCCCGGCTCCGCCGTGCGGATCGCCCCGGACGGCGAGGTGCTGCTCGCCGGCGGCCAGGTGTTCCGCGGCTACCTGGGCGAGGAGCCCGCCGCGGGCGGCTGGTTCGCCACCGGCGACCTGGGCCGGCTGGACCGCGACGGCTACCTCACCATCACCGGTCGCAAGAAGGAGATCCTGGTCACCAGCGGCGGCAAGAACGTCAGCCCCGCCCCGCTGGAGGACCGGCTGCGCGCCCACCCGCTGATCAGCCAGTGCCTGCTGGTCGGCAACGGCCGCCCGTACGTGGGCGCGCTGGTCACCCTGGACCAGGAGGCGGTCGCCCAGTTCCTGGCCCACCCGCCGACCGCCGCCGAGGTGGACCCGCGCGCGGCCAGTTCCGCCGTGCCGGTCGAGCCCGCCGTGCTGGCCGCACTGGTCGCCGCCGTCGAGCAGGTCAACACCAGCGTCTCGCGCGCCGAGTCGATCCGCCGGGTCCGCGTGGTGGCCGGCGACTTCACCGAGGACCGGGGCCTGCTGACCCCCTCGCTCAAGGTCAAGCGGCAGGCGGTGCTGCAGGCCTACCGCAAGGACGTGGAGGCGCTGTACCGGAGTTGACGGTCCGTCAGACCCGTTGCTCGGCCAGCAGGCGGAACGCCCGGGCGTCGGCGGCGACCTGGTCCAGGGAGATGTTCTCCGGGCCGCCGGCCATCTCGCTGAACAGCATGAAGCCGCCCGCGTCGAACCAGGCGCAGTCCGCGGTGCCCGGGCCCGGGACCGCCCCCGACCACGGGTGGCTCGCGCAAACCATCACACCGCCGAGCGGGCCGGGGTCCACCTGCCGGGCGTGCGCCAGCAGGTCGGAGCTGCTGGCCGTCAGCCGGTCCGACTCGGTGTCCGGGTACGGGATCTGCGCCTGGCTGGCGACCACCGTGATCCGTCCGGTGCTCGGGCTGCCGTAGGCGGCGGCCAGCGCGGACCCGGGAGCCGCCTGCATCCGGACCACCATCGGGTCGTCCGGGTCGTCGGCCAGCCCCCGGAAGCTCGACGGCAGCGCGTACCGGTAGCTGACGGGGTGCCGGCTCGGGCCGCCCTGCCGCAGCCCGAGCACCGTGGTGACCGCGACCACCGCGACGAACGCCGCGACGAGCAGCCAGCGCCGGACGGTGCGCCGTCGGGGCGCCGGGACCTCGTCGGCCGACGGGTCGACCACGGCCGCACCGACCGCTTCCGTCGCGTCGGCCGGAACCTCGTCCGCCCGCCGATCGGCCGGCGCCGAGACCTGCGCCGGGGCCTGCACCGAGACCTGCCCCGAGGCCTGCACCGGTTCCGTCCGTGCCTCCGCCTCGACTTCCGCTCCGGCTTCCGCCTCGGTTTCCGCTCCCGCTCCCGCCCCGGCTTCCGTTCCCATTTCCGACACGGCCCCTCCTGCGTTCCTTGATCGGGAGATCGCAGCAGGTCAGCACCGGTCCGGGCAACTCGGGCAGCGTGACTCCCCCCGAGTCGTCCGCATTTCTGCCGACCGAATCGTTACCGGCGCCTCACTCCTCGGTCAGCGACAGGACCACCTTGCCCGCGGGGTGGCCCTGCTGGCTGCGCTGGTGGGCGGCGGCGGCACTGGCCAGGGGGTAGACCGAGTCGACCCGCAGCGCGAAGGCGTCGGCGGCCACCAGGTCGGCGGCCTTGGCCAGGGCGCCGAAGGCGGAGCTGCGGCTGGTGGTGCGCACGCCGTACTGGCCGGCGGTGAAGTCCGCGATGGTCAGCACCCGGTCCGGCGAGCCGGTGATCGCCACCAGCTCGGGGACCGAGCCCCGGCCCGCCGTGTCCAGCGCCAGGTCCACCCCCTGCGGCGCCAGCCGGGCCACCCGCTCGGCCAGCCCGGGCCCGTACGTGGTGGGCAGCACGCCCAGGGAGGTCAGATAGGCGTGGTTGGCCTCGCTCGCGGTGCCCAGCACGGTCACCCCGGCCGCCCGGGCGAACTGGGCCACCGCGCTGCCCACGCCGCCGGCCGCCCCGTCCACCAGCAGGGTCTGGCCGGCCCCGGCGCCGAGCAGGTCCAGGCAGCGCTGGGCGGTCTCGGCGACCACCGCGATCCCGCTCGCCTCCGGCCAGCCCAGCCCGGCCGGCTTGGCGGCGAAGTGGTCGAGCACCGCGTACTGCGCCCAGGTCCGCCGGCCCAGGCCGAAGACCTTGTCGCCGACGGCCACCCCGTGCACCCCCTCCCCCACCTGGTCCACCACGCCGGCCGCCTCCAGGCCCGGCACCGCCGGGAAGTCCACCGGCGCCACCTCCTGCAGGTAGCCGGCCCGCAGCTTCCAGTCGTAGCCGTTGACCGCGGCGGCCTGCACCGCGATCCGCACCTGCCCGGGCCCCGCCTGCGGGTCGGGCTGCTCCGACACCTCCAGCACCGAGGGGTCGCCGTACCGCGCGAAGGTCACCGCGAACATGCCGTCTCTCCAGCCGCCGTCCAACAGTCTGTCCGGCCCAGCCTCGCCCTCGGCGCACCGCGCTGACCTCGCGAAACACCGGCCAAAAAAAAGTTTCCGCGAAGGTGTGACATTCCTGGGGCGCCGTTCGCTGTACTGACTGAATGGAGCACCCAAGGGCTCCGGTGCAGTGGTGGCTTCCCCGGGCACGCCACTCGCCGGACAGCCGGCAGTGTTGACTGTGCAGAGATCTGCTGCCGGCTCCTCGGGTAGACGGGTTTCCCTGGCCCGCACTACCCGCCATGCCCCCTGGGCCCGGTACCGCTGGGGTCGGCGGTACCGGGCCCAGGCCGGGCCTGACTCCCCTCCCCCGCACGAATCCGAGTCGAGGAATTCGTCCGCCGTCCGCCTGCCCCGGTGCGCGCCGCCCATCCGGTCCGGCTAGCATGTGACGGGTTGTCACACCGAGTAGCACTCCGCCTCGAATCTGGAGATCGCGCGATGGCTGACGAACCGGCCGACTGGGCCACCTGGACGACCAAGAACGTGCGCTCCGGCCCCGGCGGCGTGCGCAGCGCCGAAGGCGCCCAGCTCACCGGCGACCTGAGCGTGCACACCACCTGGACCGGCACCGAGGCCGTGCTGACCGTGCAGTACACCGATGCCCAGGACTGGTTCACGCTGCAGGGCAGCCCGATCGAGGTGGCCGACGAACAGGCCGCCCGCGCCCTGCACCAGCACGCGGTGGAGGCGGTCCGGGCCGGCGGCGGCGCCGCGCTGACCCCGCCGGCCTGACCGGTGGGCACCGCCCTGCGGACCCTGCTCGCCGTCGACCAGGCGTTGTACGCGGCGGTGGCCGCAGCCCCCAGTCGCAGCCCCGGGCTCGACTCGGGGCTGCGGCGGCTGTCGGTGGCGGCCAACCGGTCCCGGATCTCCTTCGCGGTGGCCGGGCTGCTCGCCCTGCGCCCGGGCCGGCCGCGCCGGGCCGCGCTGCTGGGCGTGGCGGCACTGGGCACCGCCTCGGTCACCGCGAACCAGCTGACCAAGACCCTGGTCCGCCGGCCCCGCCCGGACCGGGAGGCGGCCGAGGTACCGGCCGCCCGGCACATCCCGATGCCGGGCTCGGCCTCGTTCCCGTCCGGCCACACCGCCGCCGCGTTCGCCTTCGCCACCGCGGTCGGCGCCACCCTGCCGGCGGCGGCGCTGCCGCTGACCGCGCTGGCCGGCTGCGTGGGGTACTCCCGGGTCCACACCGGGGTGCACTACCCGGGCGACGTGCTCGCGGGCGCGCTGCTCGGGGTGGGGTGCGCCGGTGCGGTGCTGGCGGGCGCCCGGCGGCTGGGCCCCGGGCGCGGCTGACGCCGCGTCACCCGGTCGGCGGCCCACGGGTGCGGGGCCCGGGCGCTGCAGTGAGGCTGGCAGCATGACCATCCCTGGGAACTCGACGGAGCCGAGCCCGCTGGCCGCCCTGGCCAGGTTCGGCTGGCACACCGCGCTGACGCTCGGCCTGATCGCCCTCGGCCTGGGCATCGTGGTCCTGGCCTGGCCGCACGGCACGCTGGAGGTGGTCGGCGTGCTCTTCGGGATCTACCTGGTGATCAGCGGCATCCTGCAGATCGTGCTGGCCAGCACCGTGCACGTGTCCACCGGGCTGCGGGTGCTCGGCTTCATCAGCGGCGCGCTCTCCCTGCTGCTGGGCCTGCTCTGCTTCCGCGGCGCCTACCAGTCGGTGCTGCTGCTCTCGCTGTGGATCGGGATCGGCCTGCTGTTCCGCGGCATCACCGCGACGGTGGGGGCACTGGACCTGCCCGGCGGCACACCCGGACGCGGCTGGCAGATCGCCCTGGGCCTGATCGCGGCGATCGCCGGCGTGATCCTGCTGGTCGACCCGTTCAACTCGATCCTGGCGCTGACCGTGATGGCGGGCATCTGGCTGGTGCTGATCGGCCTGGTGGAGATCGGCCACGCGATCTCGCTGCGCTCGCGGGCCAAGCACCTGGTCTGAGGCCGGGCGGGCGGGCGGCGGTTCAGCCGGCCGCCGGCCCCCCGGAGTCGCCCCGTGGCCCGCCGGAGTCGCCCGCCGGCCTTCCGGGGTCGACCCGCGGCCCGCCGGAATCGCCCACGGGCCCGCTGGAGTCGCCCGCCGGCCCGCCGGCTCCCCGGACCGCGCCCAGCACCTCCTGGAGCAGCGGCACCAGCTCCTCGGTGGAGGTCGCGGCCAGCTCCGGGAAGGCGCCGGCCCAGCGGACCAGCACCACGCCCGCGAAGGCGGCGGCCGCCAGCTCGGCGCGCAGCTCCGGCCGGTCCACCCCCTCGGCGGTGAGCCGGTCCCGCAGCGGGTCGACCAGCCGCTCGACCAGGTGCGCCCGGGCCGCCCGTTGCGCCTCGGAGTCGTCCCCGCGCAGCACCGCGGTCTGGAACGAGGGCCCGGGGCCACGCTGGGTCAGCCGCTCCAGCAACCAGCGCAGCCGGTCCTCCGCCAGCAGGTCGGCGGGCGGCGCCTCGCCCTGCTCCACCCTGACGGAGGCCAGGTAGAGCTGGGTCTTGCCGCCGAAGTACCGGGCGATCAACGCCGGGTCGACCCCGGCGCGCTCGCCGATGTCCCGGGTGGTGGTGCGGTCGAAGCCGCGGTCGGCGAACAGCTCGACGGCCGCCCGGATCAGCAGCTCCCGGCTGCGCGCGGCGTCGCGGCGCCGTCCGGTGCTCGCGGGGCCGTCGGTCAAGGCGTCACCTTGAGCGGGACGTCGTCCTCGCCCGGCGCGATGTCCGCGATGCTCTCCTCCACCATCAGCTCCTCGTCCACGCCGCTCCCGTCCGCCGCCGCGCGGGCGCGCCGCGGCAGCACGATGGTAACCAGGACGATCACCACCCACACGGCACACCCGATCAGCGCGGCGCTGCGGTAGCCGTCGGCGGAGGGCAGTCGCTGCCCGGCGGCGGTGTGCGCCTGCAGCACCGCGCCGCACAGCGCGCTGCCGGTGGAGTAGCCGATGTAGCGCAGCACCTGGTTGAAGCTCACCGCGCTGCCCACCTCGGCGGCCGGCACCGAGCTGACGATCAGTCCGGGCATCACGGCGAAGGTGGATCCCACCCCGAGGCCGGCGATGCCCATCACCACCAGCACCTGCCAGAGGTGGTCGCGGGCGAACAGGAAGACCAGCATCGCGCCGAGCGAGACCACGCAGCCCAGGGTCAGCACGGTGGTGGTGGAGGTGCGG
The DNA here is from genome assembly GCF_042741245.1 of Kitasatospora sp. NPDC058965. Classification (NCBI taxonomy): domain Bacteria; kingdom Bacillati; phylum Actinomycetota; class Actinomycetes; order Kitasatosporales; family Streptomycetaceae; genus Kitasatospora; species Kitasatospora sp. NPDC058965. The sequence continues at coordinate 5,677 of NZ_JBHYKG010000184.1, read as the reverse complement.
CGGGCCAGCGGGACCACCACCTTGCTGGAGAGCACGCTGAGCACCGAGAAGGGCAGCAGCGCCAGCCCGGCCACCACCACCGAGGCGCCGAAGCCGTAGCCGGCCGCGGTCGGGGTCTGCACGAACCGGGTGACCAGGCTCATCAGCAGGTACATCGCCACGCCCGCGACCAGGCCGGTGACGTCGGCGGTGAGCACCGTGCGGTTGCGCAGGGTGCGCAGGTCGACCAGCGGGTGCTCGGTGCGCAGCTCGTGCCGGATCCACCAGGCCAGCAGCACCAGGGCGGCGGCGGCCAGCGCCCACAGGCCGGGCGAGGTCCAGCCCCAGGTCTCGCCCTCGGTCAGCACCAGCAGCAGCCCGGCCACCGCCAGACCGATCAGCACCGCGCCCAGCCCGTCCAGCCGGGCCGCCTCCCGGCGCGGGGCCGGCGGCACCACCAGGGCACCGAGCACCAGGGCGGCGGCGCTGATCAGCGCGCCGAACCAGAACCCGGCGTGGAAGCCGAAGGCCTCGGCGATCACCCCGGTGAGCGGGTAGCCGAGACCGACGCCGGCCACCGTGGTGATGGAGAGCAGGGCCACGGCCGAGCGGGAGCGCTCGGCCGGCAGGCTGTCCCGGGCGGCGGCGATGGCCAGCGGGGTCAGACCCAGGCCGACGCCCTGCAGGGCGCGCCCGGCCACCAGGAAGCCGAAGCCCAGCGGCAGTGCGGCCAGCACGCTGCCGACCACCACCGCCGCGATCGCGCCGAGGATCACCGGGCGCCGCCGGGGCCCGTCGCCGAGTCGTCCCATCACGGGCGTCGCGACGGCGCCGACCAGCATGGTCACGGTCAACGACCACTGGGCCTCGGAGAGCGAGACGTGGTCGACGGTGGCGATGGTCGGCACCAGCGGGGCGCCGAGGCTGGAGATCACCGCCACCACGGTGCCCAGGAAGACCAGCACGGGCACCAGCGCCCGCTCCCGCCAGGGCGCGGTGGCCGGGTTCACGACGGCCGGGTTCATCGGCATCCCCTCCCAGTGGGCATCGACCGGGGTGTCCGTCGATCGATGTCTTCAGATGATGTCTTCACGTGATGACAATACTCCGCCACCGGCCGACTGCCGAGCCCCCGGTCCCGCTCGACCGTCCAGCGGGACAGCGAGATACGGAGCGCAACATTCCGGAATGCCGGGGGGCCGGGCGGCGTTCGGTCCTGACAGGGGGTCGGTCCAGTTCTGCCGTCCGGGGATCGCCGTGTTTGGGAGCCTGCCGTGAACCTCACCGCGCTGGTGGCCGGGGCCGGACTGTGGTCCTACGTCCTGGTCCTGCTGGTGACGGCGGGCGAGACCAGCGCCTTCGTCGGCCTGGTGCTGCCGAGCGAGACCGTGGTGCTCTTCGCCGCCGCGCTGGCCGGCCGCGGCCTGCTCAACCCGTTCGCCCTCACCGCCGCGGTGGTGGTCGGCGCGTTCGCGGGGGACAGCAGCGGGTACTGGCTCGGCCGACTGCTCGGGCAGCGGGCGGCCGGCTCGCGGGCCCGCGCCCGGGTGCGGCCCGGCTCCCGGGTGGACCGGGCGGCCGGCTACCTGCGCCGGCGCGGCGGTCCGGCCGTCTTCACCGCGCGCTACATCGGCTTCGTCCGCTCCTTCGTGCCGTTCACCGCGGGCGCGGCCCGGATGCCGTACCGGACCTTCCTGGCGTACAGCGCCGCGGCCGCCGTCAGCTGGGGCGCGGCCAACGTCGCGCTCGGCTACTTCCTGGGCGCCTCCGCCGAGGGCCTGCTGCACACGGTGGGCCTGGCCGGCCTGATCGCGGTCGGCGCCGCGGCGCTGGCCCTGGTGACGGTGCTCTGGTGGCGCCGCCGCCGCACCCCGCCCGCGGGCACGCCGAACCGCCCGCCGGCCCAGCGCCCTGCCGAGCCCCGCGAGCAGACCCGGGTCTGAGGGACGTCCACGGACGACCCGGCAGCCCGGCGTTGACGCCGAGTAGATACTGAGTGTAGATACTCAGGTATGACAGTTCCCCTCGCCCTGCTCGGGTTACTCGAACGAGCCCCCAGTCACGGCTACGACCTCAAGCGCGACTACGACGCACTCTTCGGCCGCGGCAAGCCGCTGCCGCCCGGCCAGGTCTACTCGACGCTCAGCCGGCTGGCCCGGGACGGCAAGGTGGTGATCAGCGAGGTCGGCCCCGGCACCGGACCGGACCGGAAGCAGTACGTGATCACCGACCTCGGGGCCACCGAGCTGCAGTCCTGGCTGGCCGATCCGATCGAGCCGGAGCCGCACCTGCAGTCGGTGCTCTTCACCAAGGTGGTGCTGGCCCTGCTGCTGGGCCGGGACGCCGAGGCCTACCTGGACACCCAGCGCGCCGCCCACCTGCAGCGGATGCGCGAGCTCACCGAACTGCGCCGCAGCGGCTCGCTGGTCGACCGGCTGCTCGCCGACCACGCACTGTTCCACCTGGAAGCCGACCTGCGCTGGATCGACCAGACCGTGGCCCGGCTGGGCCAGCTCGCCGAGGAGGTGCTCGGATGACCGCCGAGTTCGTGGTGGAGGCCCGCGGGGCGGTGCTCTCCTTCGGCGCCACCCCGGCGCTGCGCGGCGCCGACCTGGCCGTGGCCCGGGGCGAGATCGTGGCCATCATGGGCCCCAGCGGGTCCGGCAAGTCCACGCTGCTGCACTGCCTGGCCGGCATCCTCACCCCCGACAGCGGGGAGATCCACTTCGACGGCCGCCGGGTGGACACCCTCGGCGAGACCGCGCGCAGCGCGCTGCGCCGCGAGCGGTTCGGCTTCGTCTTCCAGTTCGGCCAGCTGGTCCCGGAGTTGACGGCCGAGGAGAACGTGGCGCTGCCGCTGCTGCTGGGCGGCACCCGGCGGGCGGCGGCGATCGAGCAGGCCCGCACCTGGTTCCCGCGGCTCGGGCTGGACGGGCTGGCGGGGCGGCGCTCCGGCGAGCTGTCCGGCGGTCAGGCGCAGCGGGTGGCGCTGGCCAGGGCGATGGTGGCCCGGCCGGACGTGATCTTCGCCGACGAGCCGACCGGTTCGCTGGACTCGGTCACCGGCGAGCAGGTGATGGACCTGCTGGTGGACGCGGCCCGGGCCGAGGGCAGCACGGTGGTCATCGTCACCCACGAGCCGCGGGTCGCCGCCTGTGCGGACCGCGAGGTCGTGGTGCGCGACGGCAAGGTCACCCAGCTCTCCGCGGGCCGGGTGGCCTCGTGATCCGCCTCGGGCTCCGTCTCACGCTGGGCGCCGGTCGGGAGGCGGCGGCCCGGCTGGTGATCATCGCGGCGGCGGTCGCGGTGGGCGTGACCCTGCTGCTCGGCACGCTGGCCGCGGTCAACGCGACCAAGACCCAGAACGAGCGGTTCGCCTGGCTCAACACCGGCAGCGGCTCGGCCCGGCAGTTGGCCCGGGACACCAAGCTCGACCCGCTCTGGTGGCTGGCCCGACTGGACCGGGTGCACGGCAAGGACCTGGCCCGGATCGACGTGGCCGGCACCGGCGCCGACTCCCCCGTCCCGCCGGGCCTGCCGCGGCTGCCCGGACCCGGCGAGTACTACGCCTCGCCCGCGGTCGCCAAGCTGCTGACCACCCTGCCGGCCGACCAACTGGCCGACCGGTTCCCAGGCCACCAGGTCGGCACCATCGGCAGCGCCGGCCTGCCCGGGCCCGACTCGCTGATCGTGGTGGTCGGGCACACCCCGGCCGAGCTGTCCGCCGCGCCGGACGCCCGGCGGACGAACTGGATCATGGACGTCAGTCCGAGTTCCTGCGACGACTGCGTGGTCGGCACCAACGCCAACGGGATGCGGCTGATCCTCTCGGTCTCCGCGGTCGGGCTGATCCTGCCGGTGCTGATCCTGATCGGGACGGCGACCAGGCTGGCGGCCGCACGGCGCGAGCAGCGGTTCGCCGCGATGCGGCTGGTCGGCGCCACGCCGCGGCAGATCTCGGTGGTCTCGGCGGTGGAGTCCACGGTGGCCGCCGTGCTCGGCGTGCTCGGCGGGTTCCTGTTCTTCCTGGTCGGCCGCCCGCTGCTGGCGACGGTCGACTTCACCGCCACACCGTTCTTCGACTCCGACCTCGCGCTCAACACCACCGACGTGCTGCTGGTGGCGCTCGGGGTGCCGCTGGCCTCCGCCGTCGCGGCCCGGCTGGCGCTGCGCCGGGTGCAGATCTCCCCGCTGGGCGTGACCCGCCGGGTCACCCCGAAGCCGCCGCGGGCCTGGCGCCTGCTGCCGCTGCTGGCGGGCGTGCTGGAACTGGGCTACTTCGTCGGGCGGCGCCCGGCCACCACCCAGGGCCAGATGTACGCGTTCACCCCGGGCATGGCCCTGGTGGTGATCGGGCTGGCGGTCGCCGGCCCCTACCTGACCATGGTCGGCGCCCGACAGTTGGCCCGGCGCAGCGGCCGGGCGGCGCCGCTGATGGCCGGGCGGCGGCTGTCCGACGACCCGAAGGCGGGCTTCCGGGCCGTCACCGGCCTGGTGCTGGCGCTGTGCGTGACGACCGGCGCGGTCGCGATCATGACCAGCATCCAGGCCGAACGCGGGATGCCGAAGGCCGCCTCGGCGCTGGCCTCCGCCGTCACGGTGCAGTTCTCGGACGGGCTGGACGACCAGGGCGCGCCGCTGCGGGCGGCGCCGGCGATGCCGGCCGACGCGTACGCCCGGCTGCGCGCGATCCCGGGCGTGCAGGGGGTGACGGTGATCCACACCAACCCGCTGCACACCCGCGACCCGCTGCAGACGGACGGGCCGGGCGAGCGGTTCGTCGAGGGCGGACTGGCCTCGTGCGCGCAGTTGGCGACCACACCGGCCTTCTCCACCTGCGTCCCGGGTGCCGACACGGCCACGGTGCCGCTGCAGTTCTGGAGCTTCAAGCTGCTGAACGGCGGCTGGCCCGCCCAGTGGCAGCGGGCCGACTACCCCGCGGCGCAGCTCGACGGCCTGCCGGTGCTGGGCCTCGCGGTGACCACCGACGGCACCCCGAGCGCGATCGAGCGGGTCCGCACCGCGCTGGAGCAGGACTACCCCGGCCACGGGGCCCCCGCCACGGTGGCCGAGCGGGCCGCGGACGGTACCCGGGAGGTGGCCGGGTTCCAGCAGCTCGCCGACATCGTGATCCTGGTCAGCCTGCCGATCGCCGGGTGCAGCCTGGCGGTGGGGATCGCCGGCGGGCTCAACGAACGCAAGCGGCCGTTCAGCCTGCTGCGCCTGGCAGGTGTGCCGCTCGGGCTGCTGCGCCGGATCGTGCTGCTGGAGAGCGCGCTGCCGCTGGTGCTGGTCGCCGCGCTGGCCGTCGGTATGGGGCTGCTCGCCGCCCAGCTCTTCCTGCGGGCCCAGCTCGGGTACAACCTGCACGCGTTGGACGGGAGCTTCTACCTGATCGTGGCGGCCGGCCTGGTCGCGGCGCTGGCGGTGATCGCCGCCACGCTGCCGCTGCTGAAGCGGCTGACCGGGCCGGAGACCGCGCGCAACGAGTAGCCGGCGGACGCGGTCGGGGTACCGGGCCGGTGGACGGACCCCTGGTGCCGGGCGCGGTGCGTGGGGCTGGTGTCGGGTTGCGCGGCCCGGCGTCGGGTTGCGCGGCCCGGCGTCGGGCGCGCCGCCCGACCGGACGCAGATCGGTCGGGCCCCGCGCGACCGGGGGACCCGGGGCCGGCGGGCCGGGGGGCGTCGCCGGCACGGC
>NZ_JBHYKG010000183.1:0-16816 GCF_042741245.1 Kitasatospora sp. NPDC058965 | reverse complement strand
GATCGGGACGATCCCACGGCCCGTCGGGCGTTGCGCGGCCTCACGTGGAGACGGCGGCTCACTTCGAGACGACGACCACCGACTTGACGATCTTGTCGGCGAAGGTCTGGCGCTTCTCGTCCCACAGCGGCCACAGGTAGCCGACGAAGCAGGAGAGGGTGTCCAGGATGTGCAGCAGCTTGCGCGCGATGCCCATGCCGGCGCCGAGCAGCGAGCCGTCCTCCAGCTTGGCGGTGCGCAGGCCGAGCACCTTCTTGCCGACGGTCTGGCCGGTGGTGCCCTCCAGGTAGCCCCAGACTATGAGGCCGAGGAGGTTGATCACGTTCTGCAGCGCGGCACCGGCGACCTGGCCGATGATGAACGCCGGCACGCCGACGATGATGCCGTCGATCAGCGAGGCGCCGACGCGCTGGCCCCAGTGGGCCAGCACCGGGGCCGGCGCGTGCGGGGTGTAGCCGTAGTTCGGGTCGAGGTTGGGCTGGTAGCCGGGCTGCTGCTCGTACGGGTTGCTCATGGGATCCCCCTGGGACGGTGAGTGTGACGGACGGTGGACTTTGGTGGGACCGTGGTGGCGCGCCGTCAGGCGCGGATCACCAGGCTGCTGGTGACCTTGTCGGCGAAGGTCTGGCTCTTGTCGTCCCACAGCGGCCAGAGGTAGCCCAGGCCGCAGAGCATGTTGTCGAGGAAGTGCGCGAGCTTGCGCACCAGGGCCATGCCGAAGCCGAGGAACTGGCCGTTGTGCTCGCGCACGACCTTGATGCCGAGCGCCTTCTTGCCCGTGGTCTGGCCGGTGGAGCCCTCCTTGACCAGCTGCCAGATGCCCAGGCCCAGGCTGATCACCGCGCCGACCAGCATGATCAGCACGCCGCCGCCGGTGGCGCTGCTGCTGGTCTCGTTGTAGCAGTAGCCGTAGGAGTCGCAGGTCTGGTGCTGGCTGCCGACCGCCATGGCGATGCCGATGATGTAGCCCAGCAGGCCGGGCACGCCGACGATCAGGAAGTCGATGATGTAGGCGCCCACCCGGGAGCCCCAGCCGGCCAGCACCGGCGGCGCCATCGGCGCGTAGCCGTAGGCCGGCTGCTGCGGCACCCCGTAGGCCGGGGGCTGCTGCGGGTAGCCGTAGTTGGGCGCGGGCGGCTGCTGCTGCGGGTATCCGTAGACCGGCGGCTGCTGGCCGTACGGGTTCTGCTGCGGCGCGCCGTACGGCTGCTGCGGCTGGCCGTACGGATTGTTGGGGCCGGGCGGGTAGGTCATGCGGTGCCTCCGGGCGGGCGTGCTCAGGGTCGAGCCGGTTCTTCGGTCCCCCCGGGACGAGGACTGGGGAGGACGGGACAGCGGGTGAGACTAGTGGACCGTCAGGACAGGTGGACACCGAGGCGGTTGAGCTGCCAGAGCCAGGAGACGCCCAGCGCGGTGCCCAGCAGGGCGTTCCGGCGGCCGCCGGACAGCGACCACCAGCGGGCGCCGGTGCCGAGCGGCGCGGTCAGCAGGCCCAGGCCGGCCACCACGGTGACCGGATTGGCCGTCAGCGCGGCCAGCCAGTGGCCGTGTCCGGCCTCGATGAACACCGTGGTGGAGCCGCAGACCGGGCACGGGATGCCGGTGAACCGGCGCAACGGGCAGAGCACTCCGGGATCGTGGACGTCGTGCAGGACGGCCACGGCGAGCGCGGCGGCGGCCGCCGCCGCGCCGCGCAGCGCGGTCTGCGCGATGCGGACGCGCCAGCGGTCCGGTGCGGTCCCGGCAGCCCGGACCGGCGTGCTCACGGGCGGTGCTGCGGTGCGGGGCCGGACCGGCCCGGCGGATGGTGCGGAAGCCTCACGTCGTCTGTTCCCCCTGTGCGATTGCTCGGGCCCTATCGTCGGCCCAGGCCCGCGGGCTGTCCAGCGCCTTAACGCGGTGCGGACACAACTGTGGCGCAACCGCAATCGGATCCACACGTTCCGTTAAACCCGGCACCCGTCCGGACCGCGGTTCGGAACTGCCGCCGCGATCCGGGAGGATAGGGGCATGAGCGCCCAGATTCTCGATGGCAAGGCCACCGCCGCCGCGATCAAGTCCGAACTCGCCGTCCGCGTGGCGGCCCTCAAGGAGCAGGGCATCACGCCCGGCCTCGGCACCGTGCTGGTCGGCGACGACCCCGGCAGCCACTCCTACGTGCGCGGCAAGCACCGCGACTGCGCCCAGGTGGGCATCGCCTCGATCCAGGTCGAGCTGCCCGCCGACGCGACCCAGGCCGAGGTGGAGGCCAAGGTCCGCGAGCTGAACGAGGACCCGGCCTGCACCGGCTACATCGTCCAGCTGCCGCTGCCCAAGGGCCTGGACCCCCACCCGGTGCTGGAGCTGATGGACCCGGACAAGGACGCCGACGGCCTGCACCCGACCTCGCTGGGCCGCCTGGCGCTCGGCATCGACGGCCCGCTGCCGTGCACCCCGTACGGCATCGTCGAGCTGCTGCGCCGGCACGACGTGGAGATCAACGGGGCCGACGTGGTGGTGGTCGGCCGCGGCGTGACGGTGGGTCGGTCGATCGGCCTGCTGCTCACCCGCAAGAGCGAGAACGCGACCGTGACGCTCTGTCACACCGGCACCCGGGACCTGTCCGCGCACCTGCGCCGGGCCGACATCATCGTGGCCGCCGCGGGCGTGCCGTACCTGGTCAAGGCCGAGGACGTGCGCCCGGGCGCGGTGGTGCTGGACGTCGGCGTCAGCCGCACCGAGACCGGGCTGGTCGGCGACGTGCACCCGGCGGTGGCCGAGGTGGCCGGCTGGCTCTCGCCCAACCCGGGTGGTGTCGGCCCGATGACCCGCGCCATGCTGCTCAACAACATCGTCGAGGCGGCCGAGCGCCAGGCCGCCCGGCCGTAGCACCGACCGCGCGGAGGACTGGCAGATGAGTGTGGGACGAACGGGCCGGGCTTCGCGGCGGCGGCCGGTCAGGACCACCGGGACCCACCCGCCGCAGGGTTCCGGCGCGGCGATGGACCGCGAGCACCCGCTGCCGATACGGCAGTGGCCGATAACGCTGGTGCTCGCGGTGGTCGGCATCGGCCTGCTGGTCACCTACGCGGACGACTTCCGGTACGGGCTGCTGGTGATCGGCGCCGCCTTCGGGCTGGGCGCCGCGCTGCGGCTGCTGCTGCCGGAGGTCGGCCTGCTCGCGGTGCGCAGCCGGTTCACCGACGTGGCGGTGCTGCTCTTCTTCGGCACGGTGATCGTGCTGCTGGCGCTGCTCGCGCAGCCGGACCAGTGGCTGCACCTGCCGTCGGTGGAGTACATCGGCAAGGTGATCGGCCGTCGGAACTGAGCACGGGTCCCGGACCGCCCCGGCGGTCCGGGACCCGTGTGACGCACCAGCCACGGCGCCGGTCACGCCGTGGGCCCGGCCTTGCGATAACCTGGCGCCGGTTCTCTCGATGTCGAGAGAAACCGTCCTCGGCTCCAGGACGCCGGCGTGCCTGGGGCATGCCGGCGATCGTTGGAGAAGGAACCCATGACTCGCACCCCCGTCAACGTCACCGTCACCGGAGCGGCCGGTCAGATCGGCTACGCGCTGCTCTTCCGCATCGCCTCGGGCCACCTGCTCGGTGCGGACGTGCCGGTGAACCTGCGCCTGCTGGAGATCACCCCGGCGCTCAAGGCCGCCGAGGGCGTGGCGATGGAGCTGGACGACTGCGCCTTCCCGCTGCTGCGCAACATCACCATCACCGACCAGCTGGACACCGCCTTCGACGGCACCAACGTGGCGCTGCTGGTCGGCGCCCGCCCGCGCACCGCCGGCATGGAGCGCGGCGACCTGCTCGCGGCCAACGGCGGCATCTTCGGCCCGCAGGGCAAGGCGATCAACGACAACGCCGCCGACGACATCAAGGTCCTGGTGGTCGGCAACCCGGCCAACACCAACGCCCTGATCGCCCAGCGCAACGCCCCCGACGTGCCGGCCGAGCGGTTCACCGCGATGACCCGCCTGGACCACAACCGCGCGGTCGCCCAGCTGGCCAAGAAGGCCGGCGTGACCGTCGACGAGGTCAAGAAGGTCACCATCTGGGGCAACCACTCCGCCACCCAGTACCCCGACCTGTTCCAGGCCGAGATCGCGGGCAAGGCCGGCTTCGAGGCCGTCGGCTCCGACCAGGCCTGGGTCGAGGACTTCTTCATCCCGAAGGTGGCCAAGCGCGGCGCCGAGATCATCGAGGTGCGCGGCGCCTCGTCGGCCGCCTCGGCCGCCAACGCCGCCCTGGACCACGTCCACACCTGGGTCAACGGCACCGCGGCCGGCGACTGGACCTCGATGGGCATCGTCTCCGACGGCTCCTACGGCGTGCCGGAGGGCATCATCTCCTCCTTCCCGGTCACCACCAAGGACGGCAAGTTCGAGATCGTCCAGGGCCTGGAGCTCTCCGAGTTCTCCCGCGCCCGGATCGACGCCTCGGTCGCCGAGCTCGTCGCCGAGCGCGACGAGGTCACCAAGCTCGGCCTCATCTGACCGCCGGGCGCCGGCCGGCGCCCGCCCCCGGTGGCCCGGTACTCCCGCACGGAGTGCCGGGCCACCGGCGTTTTTTCGGACGTTTACACTGGCCGACCGTGACCGAAACCCTCCAGGACGCCGCGCTCGTCCTGGTCTTCATCGTCCTGGGCGGGCTCTTCAACATCGCCGAGATCTCGCTGATCTCGCTGCGCGAGGGCCAGATCCGCGCCCTCGCCGAGCGCGGCACCAAGCGGGCCTCGCGGGCCGCGCACCTGGCCGCCGACCCGAACCGGTTCCTGGCCGCGGTGCAGGTCGGGGTGACCTGCATGGGCTTCCTGTCGGCCGCCTTCGGCGCCGACACGCTGGCCGGCAAGCTCTCCCCGGTCTTCGTCCGGATGGGCCTGTCCAGCGGGGTCGCGGACACCGTGGCGCTGGTCGGGCTGACCCTGGTGATCTCCTACGTCTCGCTGGTGCTGGGCGAGTTGACGCCCAAGCGGATCGGACTCCAGCGGGCCGACTCGATCGCGCTGCTGGCCGCGCCGGTGGTCGACCTGATGTCGGTGGCGCTGCGCCCGGTGATCTGGCTGCTGGGCCGCTCCACCAACCTGATGGTGCGGCTGCTGGGCGGGGACCCGAAGGCCGGCCGGGGCAGCATGAGCTCCGAGGAGCTGCGCGGGCTGGTCGCGGCCAACACCGAGCTGGGCAGCGACGAACGGGCGCTGATCGCGGACGTGTTCGCCGCCGGGGAGCGCCAGCTGCGCGAGGTGATGGTGCCGCGCACCGAGGTGACCTTCCTGGACGCCGACCAGCCGCTCACCGAGGTGCGCGAGGAGACCAGCACCTCCCCGCACTCGCGCTACCCGGTGGTGGAGGGCTCCTACGACGCGGTGGTCGGCTTCGTGCACGTGCGCGACCTGTACCGGGCGCGCGGCGAACAGGCGCTGCGGGTGCGCGAGATCGCCCGTCCGGTGAAGCTGCTGCCGGCCACCAAGCGGGTGCTGGAGGCGATGAGCGAGATGCGCCGGGAGGGCCACCACCTGGCCATGGTGGTGGACGAGTACGGCGGCACCGCCGGGATCGTCACGCTGGAGGACCTGGTGGAGGAGGTGATCGGGGAGATCCGGGACGAGTACGACGCCCAGCAGACCGCCACCCGGCGGTTGGCCGGCGGCGGGGTGGAGGTGAACGGCCTGCTCAACCTCCCCGACTTCGCCGAGGAGACCGGCGTCGCGCTGCCCGAGGGCCCGTACGAGACGGTGGCCGGGTACGTGGTGGCCGAGCTGGGGGAGCTGCCCTCGGTCGGCGACCAGGTGGTCACCGCGGACGGGGTGCTGCTGACCGTGGCGGTGCTCGACGGGCGCCGGATCGACCGGATCCGGGTGGCCGCGGTGGCGGCCGCGGAGCCCTCGTCGGAACCTCCAAACACGGACGGGTCCTGAGCCCGACGAGGAACTGGAAGAATGGCGGACATGGTCAACGCAGCGGTCACCGGTCAGGAGCAGGATCGTCCTCGGGTGCTCTCCGGCATCCAGCCCACCTCCGGCTCGTTCCACCTGGGCAACTACCTCGGCGCGGTGCGCCAGTGGGTCGACCTCCAGGAGGCCAACGACGCCTTCTACATGGTCGTCGACCTGCACGCGATCACCGTGCCGCAGGACCCGGCGGTGCTCCGGGAGAACACCCGGGTCTCCGTCGCCCAGCTGCTCGGCGCCGGCCTGGACCCGGCGCGCTGCACCCTGTTCGTCCAGTCCCACGTGCCCGAGCACGCCCAGCTCGCCTGGGTGATGAACTGCCTCACCGGCTTCGGCGAGGCCGCCCGGATGACCCAGTTCAAGGACAAGTCGGCCAAGCAGGGCAACGACGCCACCACGGTCGGCCTGTTCACCTACCCGGTGCTGATGGTCGCCGACGTGCTGCTCTACCAGGCCGACGCGGTGCCGGTCGGCGAGGACCAGCGCCAGCACCTGGAGCTCACCCGGGACCTGGCCGAGCGCTTCAACACCCGCTACGCGCCCACCTTCACGATCCCCAAGCCGTACATCCTCAAGGAGACGGCGAAGATCATGGACCTGCAGGACCCGGCCGCCAAGATGAGCAAGTCGGCGCCGTCGCCCAAGGGCCTGGTCAACCTGCTGGACGAGGCCCGGGTCAGCGCCAAGAAGTTCAAGAGCGCGGTCACCGACACCGACACCGTGGTCAGCTACGACGAGGAGAAGAAGCCGGGCCTGGCGAACCTGCTGCGGATCCACTCGGCGCTCAGCGGCCGGAGCGTGGACCAGCTGGTGGCGGACTTCGAGGGCAAGATGTACGGCGCCCTGAAGACCGAGCTGGCCGAGCTGTTCACCGAGTGGGTGGCCCCGTTCCAGGAGCGCACCGAGAGCTACCTGAAGGACCCGGCGGAGCTGGACCGGGTGCTCGCCGAGGGGGCCGCCAAGGCCCGCGAGGTGGCGTCGGTGACGCTGGAGACGGTCTACGACCGCATCGGCTTCCTGCCGGCCGCCAAGCGCTGATGGTCCCGGTCGCCGTCCCCGGAGGTGGGGCCCCCGCGCGGGGCGCCACCGACGGCGGCGTGCTGACCATCGGGGTCGCGGTCACCGTGCCCGAGCCGTTCGGTTCGGCGATCCAGGACGCCCGGGCGGGGCTGGGCGACCCGCACGCCCGGGCGATACCCACCCACGTCACGCTGCTGCCGCCGACCGAGGTGGCGACCGACCTGGTCGACCGGGTGCGGGCGCACCTGGCGGCGGTGGCCGGGGCGCACCGCCCGTTCCGCATGCTGCTGCACGGCAGCGGCAGCTTCCGCCCGGTCTCCCCGGTGGTCTTCGTCCGGGTCGAGGAGGGCGCCCAGGAGTGCCGCGAGCTGGAGGCGGCGATCCGCTCCGGCCCGCTGGCCCGGGAGCTGGCCTTCCCGTACCACCCGCACGTGACGGTGGCGCACGGGCTGCCGGAGCCGGCCCTGGAGGCCGCCTTCGACCAGGCCCGGGCCTTCCACGCGGCGTTCGCGGTCCCCGGTTTCACGCTCTCCCGGTTCGACCTGGACGAGGTGTGGCGGCCGTGGGAAACCTTCACATTTGCGAACCCGTGCAACTGACGCATTCTCAGGTTTCTCCCAGCAATTACCGGGTCATGGGATTTTATTAACCTCTCATTTACGCCTCTCATTGATGGCCGGTAGACTCCGTCATCAATTGGCCGCGGGGGCGTGTCAACGGCCAGTGGAAATGCCCGCCCGAGCTGGAGCTGTTGATGCGTCGTCCCCGTACGGTCCGGCGGGTCGTTCGTGCCGTGCTGCGCCGTGTCCGCCGGCTCGTCGGCCCCGTGTCCGCGCCCGGGTCGCCCGCCGTGCCGGAGCCGGCCGCCGAGCCGGAGCCGCCCACCGCGGCCGAGCTGCGCCGCGCCCGGGAGGACCAGCTCCAGCAGCTGTGGCCGGCGCTGGTGCGGCACGACGGCCGGCTGGCCGAGGTCCGGGACGACCTGCTGTCCGGCGACGCGCTGCTGGCCAACTTCACCGAGACCGCCGACCTGCTGCGCGCCGCCGGGGTGACCTTTGCGCCGCTGCGCCCGCAGGGGGTCCGGCAGTGGGTGGTGATCGCCCCGGGGCAGCGCGAGGACGTGCTCGGCGCCCTGGCCCGGGCCCACGCCGGGCGCGCGGTCTACGCCGACCTGCTCGGTCACGACGTCACCCTGGACAGCGTGCTGGCCGAGGAGCTGCCCGGCGCGGTCGCGCGGCTGGAGCGGCCCGCCGGGGACGGCGAGCACCCGGTGGTCAAGGGGCTGCGGCTCTACCGGCCGTCGGTGACCAGCGGGCGGACCCTGGCCTACGGCTCGGAGCACGGCTGCGACCTGGACTTCTGGGACTCGGCCGGGCCCGACGCGGGCGCCGTCGCGGCCATCCACGAGCCGCCGTTCGGCTGGTGGCTGCCCTCGCTGGAGGCCGCGGCCACGATCCGGATCGGCGGGACCGACTACCCGGTGCCGCAGGCCTTCGCCCAGCCGCTGCTGGACGACGTCACCTTCCCGGTGGACGCGGTGCTGACCTGGGTCGACGACAGCGACCCCGGGTGGGCGGCCCGGCGCGACCGGGCCCGGGCCGAGGCGGGCGGGCACGAGCTCTCCGGCGGCGCGCCGGAACGCTTCCGCAACCGTGACGAACTGCGGTACTGCCTGCGCTCGATCGCCATGTACGCCCCGTGGGTCCGGCACGTCTTCCTGGTGACGGACGGTCAGGTCCCCGCCTGGCTGACGGACCGTCATCCGGGCCTGACCGTGGTGACGCACCAGGAACTGTTCGCGGACGGATCGGCGCTGCCGGTCTTCAACTCGCACGCGATCGAATCGCAATTGCATCGGATTCCCGGACTGGCGGACCATTTCCTCTACTTCAACGACGACATGTTCCTCGGCCGACCGGTCCGGCCCGAACAGTTCTTCCAGGGCAACGGGATTCCCCTGGTGAATCTGGACGCCCGGGTGATCCCGCCGGGAGGGGTGATCGCCGGGGACGACGAGTACGTGGCGGCGCAGAAGAACACCCGGGCGCTGCTGCACCGGGAGTTCGGCCGGGACACCAGCAACACGCTCAGCCACGCGCCCTACCCGCTCACCCGCGGCCTGCTGGAGGAGGGCGCCGAGGCGTACGCCGCGGAGCTGGCGCCGGTGGCCCGGTCCCGGTTCCGCTCGCACGCCGACCTGGCGCCGATCACCCTGGCGGTCGGCCGGGGCTACCTGGTCGGCCGGGTGGCCTGGGGCCGGCTCGGCCACCGCTACGTGGACGTGGACCGGTACGCGGCGCTGGAGCAGCTGCCCGGCCTGCTGGCCGAGCGGGCGGTGGACAGCTTCTGCCTGAACGACGGCGACCTGGACCAGGTGCCCAGGGCCGAGCAGGACCGGCAGGTCACCCGGTTCCTGCAGGACTACTTCCCGGTGCCCGGGCCGTTCGAGCGCAGCCTGCCGGCGCCGGCCGGCCGCGAGCCGCTGGGCGAGCCGGCGGCGGACGGCGGCCCGGCCGACGGGCCGCCGTCGGCCGGCTCGCCGTCGGCCGGGGCCCCGTCAGCCGAGGTGGAGCATCCGGTCGACGAGCCGGGCGGTGGCCCGGCCGTCGTCGAGCGGGCAGAACCGCTGCCGGAAGGCCTGGTAGCGGTCCTGGAACGGGGCAACCGCGGCCTGCGGGTCGGCGAGCGCCTCCAGTAGCTGCCCCGGCCCGGTGAGCAGCGGCCCCGGCGCGACGGCGGCGAAGTCCAGGTAGAAGCCGCGCAGCGCGTCCCGGTAGTGCTCCAGGTCGTAGGTGAAGAAGAGCATCGGGCGCCCGCGGATCGCGAAGTCGAAGAGCAGGGACGAGTAGTCGGTCACCAGCACGTCGGCGATCAGCAGCAGGTCCTGCACGTCCGGGTAGTCGCCCACGTCGTACAGGAAGCCGTCGCCGGCGCCCGGCAGCCGGTCGCGCACGTGCGCGTGCGGGCGGACCAGCAGCGCGGTGTCGGGGCCGAGCACCCGGCGGGCGGCCGCCGGGTCCAGGTGCAGGTCGAAGTGGTACCCCTCGTGGTGGCGGCGGTCCTCGCGCCAGGTCGGGGCGTAGAGCACCACCCGGCGGTCCGGGGCCAGGCCGAGCCGGCGGCGGATCTGCCGGGCCGCGCGCTGGTCCGGGCGGACCAGCTGGTCGTTGCGCGGGTAGCCGCACTCCAGGATCTCGCCGCGGTACTGGAAGGCCCGGCGCAGGATCGGGGTGGCGAACGGGCTGGGGGAGACCAGCAGGCTCCAGTGCGGCACCTCGCGGGCCAGCCGCTCCAGGTAGCCGGAGCCGCGCAGCCACGGGTGGTCGACGTCGTGCGCGATCCGCTTCAGCGGGGTGCCGTGCCAGGTCTGCACCACCACCTGGTCGCCGCGGCGGTGCAGGAACTCCGGGAAGTGGGTGTTGCCGACCAGGTACCGGCTGGTGGCCAGCGCCCGGTGCCACTCGTGGCTGCCGACCCGGACCGGGACCACGCCGGGCGGCAGCTCGGCCTGCGCGTCGTCCACCGCCCACAGGTGCTCCAGCGGGGCGCCGCGGCGCAGCAGTTCGGCGTGCACGGCGCGCGGCGAGTCGGCGTAGCCGCGGCCGCCGAAGTTGTCGTACAGCACCGCCTGGCGCAGCCCCAGCCGCCGTGCGGTGCGGTAGCCGGAGCGCAGCCGGGCCTGCGCGTAGTCGCCGCGCTCGGCGGGCGGAAGCACCGGGTGCGCGTCCAGGATCAGCGTGTCGTGCCAGCGGCGCTGCAGGGTCACCGTCTTCGCGCCGGCCGCCAGCGCGGCCGGCAGCTGGGCCAGCGGGCCGGGCGCCAGGGTGAGCCGCTGCTCGGCCTCGGGCCGGCCGACCGGGCGCAGCAGCAGGTCCCAGACGCCCCGGCGCAGCGGCAGCGAGCCGCCGTAGCTGGTGGCGGCGCCGACCGGGACCAGCAGCTCGAACCGGTCCGGGGCCGGGGTGCGCACCCGGTGGAGGGTCTCCGCGGTGCCGTCGGTGTGCCGCAGCACCAGTTCGGCCGGCCCGGCGCCGACGCCGGGCTGACGGCCGGTCAGCCGGAACCCGTCGGCGACGGCGGCCAGGTCCTCCACCACCGGCAGCGGCGGCCGCACGCACAGCTGCAGGCTGCCGTCGGCCGGGCTCTTGAGGTGCACCACCCGGTCCCCGCCGGGCAGCCGGTACTGGCCGCCGACCGGGCCGGCGCGCTCGTCCAGCAGCGCCGCGGTGCCCGCCAGCAGCAGGTCCCAGTGCTCCACCGCGGCGCCGCCCGGCGACAGCGCGGCGAGCGGGACCTCGGCCGCGTGGCCGTCGGCGGTGCGCCGCACCGGGCAGCGCAGCGCGGTGCCGGTCTCCCGGTTGGTCAGCAGCAGCTCGCCGCCGTCGGCGCCCGGGCCCGCGCAGTCGAGCAGCAGGCCGGCCGGGCGGCGGCGGACGGCCGTCACCCGGGGCGGGTCGTCGACCACCCGCAGCCGCAGCCCGTCGTCGCCGAAGAACGGCTGCACCCGCACCCGCGGCGCCACCCAGGCACCCAGCGGGTACTCGCCGGAGCCGCACCAGTGCGGGGCCAGGGTGCCCAGGCGGCGGTGCAGGCCGGCGAAGAGGGTGGCCCGGACCAGCCAGACCCCGGCCGGCCAGCGGCCGCCCTGGCGCAGCCGGGCCGGGTCCAGCACCGCGGTGAACCCGGACCAGTCGTAGCTGTGCTCGCCCTGGCCGCTCTCCTCGGTGACCTCGGGCATCAGCAGCGGGCTGGTCAGCAGCCGCACCGGGCGCCGGCCGTCGGGCGGGAGCAGGGTGAGCAGGGTGCGGGCGCTGCCCCGGCGGGCCGAGGAGTGGCCCGGCTCGCGGGCGAAGCCGGTCAGCTCCAGTCGGCCGTCCACCCAGCGGGCCTGACGCAGCGCTATCCGCGGCGCGGCGTCGGGAGCGGGGGACGGCGCGGCCGGGCGCCGCAGCAGGGTCGGTGCGAGATCCATGGCGAGCGGCCTTTCGGCGCGGATACTTCTGTGCGATTTGCCCTCGGAAGGCCGTAGGGGCCCTCGCCGACGGCGAGGGCCCCTACGGAGGGGTACTGACGGTGGATCAGCCGAGCAGGTTGTCCACCACGCGGGCGGCGGCACGGCCGTCGTCCAGGTCGCAGTAGGTCTGCTTGAAGGCCGCGTAGGCCTCCTGGTGGTCGGCGGCCACCCGCTCCAGGTCGCCGAGCGCCCGGACCACCTCGTCCGAGGTGCGCAGCAGCGGACCCGGGGCGTCCCGCTCGAAGTCGAAGCTGAAACCGCACAGGTTGTCGCGGTAGTGCTCCAGGTCGTGGGCGAAGAACAGCACCGGCCGGCCGGTGTTGACGTAGTCGAACACCGAGGCCGAGTAGTCGGTCACCAGCGCGTCGGCGATCAGCAGCAGGTCGGTCATGTCCGGGTAGCGCGAGACGTCGTACACGTAGCCGTCGCCCGCCTGCGGCACCGGGCCGTAGCAGAGCGCGTGCGGGCGGACCAGCAGCACCTGGTCCTCGCCCAGCGCGGCCTTCGCCGCCGCCAGGTCCAGCCGCAGGTCGGCCTGGTAGCCGCCCTGCGGGCGCTTGCGGTCCTCGCGGAAGGTCGGCGCGTAGAGCACCACCTTCTTGCCCTCGGGCAGGTCGAGCCGGCGGCGCACCTCGGCCGCCCGCTTCTCCCGGTCGGGGGCGTAGAAGACGTCGTTGTGCGGGTAGCCGGTCTCCAGCAGCTCGCCCTGGTACTTGAAGGCGCGGCGCAGCACCGGGGTGGCCCAGCTGGATCCGGAGATCAGCTTGGACCAGGTGGGCACCTCGCGGTCCAGGTGCCGCAGGTAGTTGCTGTCGACGAACCAGATCTTCTCGAAGTCGTGGCCGATCCGCTTGAGCGGGCTGCCGACCCAGGTCTGCAGCACCACCTGGCCCGGGCGCGGGGTCACGAAGTCGGGCAGGTGGCCGTTGGTGACCAGGTACTTCGCGGTGGCCAGCGCCTCGTACCACTCCGGGCTCCACTGCCGCAGCGCGCGGGCGCTCTGCGGCAGCTCGGCCTGCCGGTCCTCCACCGTCCACAGGTGCTCCAGCGGCAGGCCGCGGCGGACCAGCTCCTCGTGCACGGCGCGCGGCGAGCCGCCGTACAGCCCGTTGCCGTCCAGCAGGTAGACCACCGCCTCGCGCAGCGGGCGCTGCTGCGCGGCCGGGTAGGCCTCCTTGCGCAGCACCCGCTGGCGGTAGCCGCTGCGCTCGTCCTCGTCGAGGTCGGCGTGCGCCTCCAGCGAGAGCCGGTCGTGGTCGCGGCGCTCCAGCGCCACGTCCTTGCCGCGGCTGTGGATCCGCACCGGCAGCGTCGGGTGCGCCTCCAGCGCCACCTGGACCGGCGGCCAGGCGAACTCGGCGTCGCCGCCGACCGGCCGGAAGAAGAGCTCCCAGGTGCCCTTGGCCAGCGGCACCCGGCCGCCGGCGGTGGAGGTCGGCACGCCGGCCAGCAGCACCTCGAACCGGCCGTCCGTGACGGTCACCGGGTGCAGGTAGTCCTCCTCCCGCCACAGGTGGCGCAGCACCAGCTCGTAGCGGTGCTCGCCGGGCAGCGGGAAGCGGCCGGTGAGGGTGAAGCCCTCCTCGTCGGTACCGGTGATCCGCTCGACCACCGGCTGGGCCAGCTGGTCGTCGAACTGCAGGTGGCCCTCGGCGCTCGGCTTGGAGACCAGCACCCGGGCGGTGCCGACCGCGGCCGCCGGGTCGAGCGGCAGCTCCAGGTGGGTGAGCGGCACCCGCTCGTCCACCAGCACCGGCAGCTCGCGGCCGTCGCGGGTGAGCAGCACGGCCAGCCACGGGTCGGTGGTGCGGCTGTCGGCGGCCGGGTCCAGCTCGTCCCAGCGGGCGCGCACCTCGGCCAGGTCGGCCAGCGGGACCTTCGCGGTGAACGGCACCGGCCGGCCGGCCGGCACGCCGAACTCCACCGGCAGGTCCAGCTGCGAGCCGGAGGGCTGGTGGGTCAGCCGCAGCTGCAGGCCCGCCAGGTCTCCGGCGTTGCGCACGGTGCCGCTCAGCTCGACCGCGCCGTCCACCGCCTTGATCTCGGTGACCGCCGCCCGCAGCCGCTCGATCCGCAGCTGCAGGAAGTTGTCCTTGAGGAAGGGCACGATCCGGGTGGCGGCGTCGGCCCAGTACGGGGTGAAGTTCTCCGCGGTGTCGGCCCAGCCGCCGCTGATCCGGCCCTTGTAGACCCCGGCCTTGCCGGCGCCGGCGATCAGCACCCGCCAGGTGCCCTCCTGCCACTGGCCGCGCTTCTTCAGCTTGGCCGGGTCGATCAGGGTGCTGAAGCCGGCCCAGTCGCAGCTGTACAGGTCGTGCGGGGAGCTGGCGGTGGCCTCGGCGCTGTACTGGGTCCTGGTCGAGAAGGTGACGAAGCGTCGGCCGTCGGCCTGGCGCAGCACCAGCAGCTTGACCAGGTCGTGCTTGTGCTCGGCGCCCAGGTGCTCCGGGAAGGCGTGCCCGTTCAGCCGCAGCTTGCCGTCCACCCAGGCGGAGTCGTAGATCCGGCTGCGCATCACCAGCGCGTTGTCCAGGCGCAGCACGTCGGACGGCACGCTCTTGCGGCCGCCGCGCAGGAACGGGTAGTCCGCGTACGGGCGGAGCAGGCCGCGGGCCGGGGCGGCGCCGTTGCTCTCCGACTCGAAGCGCATCTGCTCGACGAACTCGTCCATCCGGCCCTGCAGGGTCAGGTGGTACTTGAGCTTGAGCGGGGCGCGCAGCTTGCGCACCTGGTCCTGGCCGATCGCGCGCAGCAGCCGGCCGACGTGCTGCACGTAGGCGTCGCGGTAGTCCTGCTCGCCGTCGACCACCGACCAGAAGAACATCGGGATCTCTTCGACCAGGTTGTTCTCGTCGTAGGCGTGCAGGTACTCGCGGTACTTCGGCTCGGTCTGCTTGAGCAGCCAGGCGCGGACCAGCTCCATCGAGGTGACCCGGTCGACCAAACCCTTGGGGTTGGTGCGCATCTGTGTGATCGACATCTCGCCGACCTCGCGCTCGCGCCAGTGGTAGATCGGCTCGGAGAGCACGTCCACGCTCTTGGCCAGGTAGTGGTGCGGCACGCTGACCGGGGCGTCCTCGTACAGGATGCCCTCGGGGTAGAGCAGGTCGGCCGCGTCCCAGAAGGAGCGGCGGTAGACCTTGTTCCACGCGGTGCGGTCGGTGACCAGGGCCGGCAGCTCGGTGATGTGGGTCTTCAGCCGGGTCTGCTTGAACGGCTTGGCGTGGCCGCCGGAGGGGTAGAAGCCGATCGCCCGGAACCGCAGCACGTTGCCGGAGCAGAAGTCCGACCCGGTCTGGTCCAGGGTGGAGATCATCAGCTCGTAGGCGCTGGGCGGCAGCGTGTCGTCGCTGTCCACGAAGGCCAGGAACTCGGTGCCCTCGGTGAGGTGCTGCAGGCCGGTGTTGCGGGCGGCGCCGAGGCCGGCGTTCTGCTTCCGGACCAGCCGGAACCGGGAGTCCTTGGCGGCGAACGCCTCGGCGATGGCGGCGCTGCCGTCCTTGGAGCCGTCGTCCACCATGATGCATTCCAGGTCGCCCATGGTCTGCGCGGCAATGGACTCCAGGCACTCCTCCAGATACCGCTCGACGTTGTAGATCGGAACGACGACGGAGAGTCGGGGGGCCATCTGCAGTGCGGGCCTTTCATCAGGGGAAGCACTCGGTGTGGTCGTCGACCCGCTGCTGCGGGGGCGGGCACACTGTCGGTTCGGGGGGAATCCTACCGTCCTGTCCGGGAGTCGGTCCGGGCGCGACGCACGGCGGGGGTCCGGGCGGTCGGCGAGGCGGATGGTCGGTGACCTGACGAAATGCCAGGCTGGGCGGCATGGGATTCCTCACCAGGCTGCCGGGGATCGGGCCGCTGGTCGCCGCGGCGCTGCGCAGCCGGCCATGGCTCGTCTACCAGCTGTTCACCGCGGCGAAGGCGAACCGGCTGGCCGGGGCGATCACCTTCTTCGGCTTCCTGGCGCTCTTTCCGCTGCTCACGGTCGCGCTGGCGATCGCGGTCAGCGCGTTGACGCCGGCCCAGGTGGACACCCTCAAGCACAAGATCTCCGACCAGGTGCCCGGGCTCTCCGACGCGCTCGGACTGGACTCGCTGATCGCCAACGCGGCGACCGTCGGGGTGATCAGCGGCCTGCTCCTGCTGGTCTCGGGGCTGGGCTGGGTGGACACCCTGCGCGGCTCGATCCGGGACGTGTGGCAGCTGCCGACCGAGCGGTCCAACCCGGTGCTGGCCAAGGCCCGCGACTGCGTGGTGCTGCTGGGGCTGGGCCTGGTGTCGCTGGTCTCGCTGGGGGCCTCGGTGGTGGCCACCAAGCTGGCCGGGCAGTTGGCCGGGGCGCTGGGGCTGGCCGACCGGGGCCCCGGGCACTGGCTGCTGGCGCTGGCCGGGTTCGTCATCGCGGTCGGCGCCGACCTGCTGCTCTTCCTCTACCTGCTGGCGCCGTTCCCGAGCGTCGAGGGGCAGCACCGGCGCGACCTGCTGACCGCGGCGCTGATCGGCGCGGTCGGCTTCGAGCTGCTCAAGCTGCTGCTCTCCTCCTACCTGGTCTCGGTGTCCGGCAAGAGCCTGTACGGCGCCTTCGGGACGCCGGTGGCGCTGTTGCTGTGGATCAATTTCGTCTCCCGGCTGCTGATGTTCTGCGTCGCCTGGACCGCGCTGGCCGACCCCGAGGGCGCCCGGGCCCGGGCCCGGGCGAGCGCCGAGGCCGCCTACCGGGCGGCGGGGGAGCTGGGCACCGCGCCGGTCCGCACCGGCTGACGGCGGGGCGGGGCGCCCGCGCGCCCCGACCACCCCGCCCCCCGGGCCTACCGGCGCCGGCGGCCCACGGCGGTGGCC
>NZ_JBHYKG010000182.1:0-17090 GCF_042741245.1 Kitasatospora sp. NPDC058965 | reverse complement strand
TGGTGGTCGGCGGGCGAGCGGATTTCGCCGTTCTCACCGCGTCGGGAGAGTCCTGCCTGGCGACCGTACTGGCCGGTAGGATCGTTTTCCGCCGCCGCTGACGACCCGTCGGCCTTCGCCCGGAAGCTTCGTCAGCACTCGAACTCCCTTGGTCGGCAGTCGATCTGATTCGGACTCGCCGTGACCTGGGGCGGGGTCAGCGGTTACCATCCGGGTCGGCCCGGTATTACCCGTCCCAGGTGCGCCGGTCCACTCACCACGCCCCTATCCGAAGCCAGGTCACCCCAGCAGATGCGATCCCCGTCCCCGTCCGCCGTCCCCCGGATCGGCCGCGGCTGGTACCTCGCGGCGGTGCTCAGCGCCGTGCTGGCGCTCGGCATGTGCCTGCTCGGCTGGCGGCAGACCGAACTGGCCGACCGGATCGGCGCGGACCCGGTCCGGGTCGAGGGCACCATCACCCAGCTCTCCGGCGGCACCGCGACCTACAGCTCGGTCAGTTACCAGGCGGGCGGCCAGCAGCACGCCGCCGCCGACCTCCAGCTCCCGCCGGACGCCAAGGTCGGCGACGCGATCTGCCTGGAGCACGCCGCGACCGACGCCGGGGCGGTGCGGCTCTGCGACCAGAAGTACCCGCAGGCGGCGGGCATCCGGCTGGCCCAGATCAGCGTCCCGGTGGCGCTGCTGATCTGCGCGGTCTGCGTGCTGCGGATCCGCCGCCACTTCCGCAGCCCGGCCGTGCGCAGCGCCCAGGCGGTGCTGTCCACCGTGGCGCTGGCCACCGAGGCGCTGGCCGAGGGGATGCCGGCCATCACCCACGGCAAGCGCTCGCGGCGGCGCCGGCGGTCCGGTCGGCGGGCCCTGCGGTAACCGCCGCCGCGCCAGGGTGAACAATGGGGTCCGTGACCCGAGCCAACCTGGACAAGCAGCCGCACGAAGTCGCCGCGATGTTCGACGACGTCGCCGCCAAGTACGACCGCACCAACGACGTGATCTCGCTCGGCCAGGCCCGGGCCTGGCGCCGGGCGGTGGCCGACGCGGTCGAGGCCGGGCCCGGTGACCTGGTGCTGGACCTGGGCGCCGGCACCGGCACCTCCTCGCTGCCGTTCCTGGCGGCCGGCGCCAGGGTGGTCCCGTGCGACTTCTCGGTGGGCATGCTCACCGAGGGCAAGCGCCGTCACCCCGAGCTGCCGCTGACCGCCGGCGACGCCACCAGGCTGCCGTTCGCCGACGGGGTGTTCGACGCGGTGACCATCTCCTTCGCGCTGCGCAACGTGCACGAGACGGAGGCGGCGCTGAGCGAGCTGTACCGGGTCACCAAGCCCGGCGGCCGGGTGGTGATCTGCGAGTTCTCCACCCCCACCTGGACCCCGCTGCGCACCGTCTACACCGAGTACCTGATGCGCGCGCTGCCGCCGGTGGCCGCCAAGGTCTCCAGCAACCCGGACGCCTACGTCTACCTCGCCGAGTCCATCCGCGCCTGGCCGGACCAGCCCGCCCTCGCCGCCCTGCTGCAGCAGGCCGGCTGGTCCCGCGTCGCCTGGCGCAACCTCACCGGCGGCATCGTGGCCCTGCACCGGGGCTTCAAGGCCTGACGGTTCCGCCGGCCCGCCGGATCCGGTGGGCCGACGACCTGTGGAGCATCGCGGAGCCCGTGGTCGGCACCCCGTAGACTGCCGAGGTCCGTCCCAGGAGTCAGGAGTGTGCCCATCGTGACCGAGACCGCCGTCGAGAGCTCTGCGGACGTGATCGTGGTCGGAGCGGGCCCTGCCGGGTCGGCGACGGCGTACTACCTGGCGCAGGCCGGACTGGACGTGCTGCTGCTGGAGAAGACGGAGTTCCCGCGCGAGAAGGTCTGCGGCGACGGGCTGACCCCGCGCGCCACCAAGCAGTTGGTGGACATGGGGATCGACGTCTCCACCGAGAACGGCTGGCTGCACAACAAGGGGCTGCGGATCATCGGCGGCGGGGTCCGGCTGGAGCTGGACTGGCCGGAGCTCTCGTCCTTCCCGGACTACGGACTGGTGCGCAAGCGGGCCGACTTCGACGAGATGCTGGCCCGTCAGGCCGAGAAGGCCGGCGCCCGGCTGTACGAGAAGTGCAACGTCTCCGGGCCGGTGCTGGACGAGCGCACCGGACGGATCACCGGGGTCACCGCGAAGTTGGGCACCGAGAAGCGCGAGGTGGTCTTCAGGGCCCCGCTGGTGGTGGCCGCCGACGGCAACTCCACCCGGCTGTCGCTGGCGATGGGCCTGCACCGGCGCGAGGACCGGCCGATGGGCGTGGCCTACCGCACCTACTTCACGTCGCCCCGGGCCAGTGACGACTACCTGGAGTCCTGGCTGGAGCTGTGGGACACCCGCGGCGGGCAGAAGAAGCTGCTGCCCGGCTACGGCTGGATCTTCGGGATGGGCGACGGCACCTCCAACGTGGGCCTGGGCATCCTGGACTCCTCGCCGGCCTTCGGCGAGCTGGACTGGCGCGAGGTGCTGAAGGCCTGGTGCTCCTCGATGCCGGCCGAGTGGGGCTACACCCCCGAGAACATGACCGACCCGATCCGCGGTGCCGCGCTGCCGATGGCCTTCAACCGCCAGCCGCACTACACCCGCGGCCTGCTGCTGGTCGGTGACGCGGGCGGCATGGTGAACCCGTTCAACGGCGAGGGCATCGCCTACGCGATGGAGTCCGGCCAGATCGCCGCGCGCACCGTCATCCAGGCGCAGGCGCGGGTCACCGCGGCCGGGCGGGAGCGGGCGCTGCAGGGCTACCCGCAGGTCCTCAAGGAGGTCTACGGCGGCTACTACACGCTGGGCCGGGCCTTCGTGAAGCTGATCGGCAACCCGAAGGTGATGCAGATCGCCACCCAGCGCGGGCTCACCCACCCGATGCTGATGAAGTTCACCCTCAAGCTGCTGGCCAACCTGACGGACCCGCAGGGCGGCGACGCGATGGACCGCATCATCAACGGCCTGGCCCGGGTGGCGCCGAACGCCTGAGCGCCCGGCGCCGCGACGGGCCCACCGGGAGCACCGCGCTACGCGAACCACCGCGCTACGCGAACCACCGCGTGCTGGTCCCGGTCGGCGAGCCGTCCCGGGCGTAGAGCCGGAGCGTGCTGCCGCGCGTGGCGGCCGAGCGGTTGAAGGCGACCCAGTGGACCGGGGACCCGCCGACGGCGGTGGGCACCACCTCGGTGGTGCTGCCGTCGGGGTGCTGCAGCACGGCCTTGGCGGTGTCCGCGCCGACCTGCAGGAAGACGACGGCGGTCGGGTCCGAGTCGTCGGTGGCACCGGCGCCGCCCATGGCCCGGTGGCCGATGGTCACCCCGGGCAGTCCGTCCGGGGCGTTGACCGCGGAGATGCCGGTCGCGTCGGCCGGCACCGGCAGCACCTCGTCCAACGGCTGGCGGACGCCGTCCAGCACCACGTAGAGGTCGTACTTCGCGTACCCGGCGATCCATTCCTGACTGACCATCAGCTTGTCGGGCTCGCCCAGCCTGCTGTTGGCCGCGTGCTGCTCCTGCCAGATCAGCTCGGCCTGCTGCCAGGCCTGGTCCTGGCTGGAGGCCGGCCAGAGCGCGGCCCAGGCCTGCCACTTCTTCCCGTCGGGGGCGGTGCCCTCGGCGAGCAGTGCGCGGGACGGGGTGAACGGCCCGGGGGAGGCCTGGACCGTCCGGGTGGCCGGGCCCGGGGAGGAGGCGGCGGCCCGCACGGTGGTGGCGCTGTCACCGCCCGGGTGGCCCAGGCCCAGGACGGTCGTCCCGCCGACCACGACGCAGGCGGCCACGGTGACCGCCAGGGCCGAGGCCCGGCGGCGGCGCAGTCGGCGCCGGCCCCCGGCGAGCAACTCCGCCATCGGGGGCGGGCCGACGTCGACGGCGGCGGCCAGGTCGGTGAACCCTGCTTCGATCTGCTGCTCGGTCATAGCGTCTCTCCGATGCTCTCCAGGTCGACCAGTGCCGAGGAGGCACGGAGCTTGGCGACGCCCTTCGCGGTCTGGCTCTTCACCGTGCCCACCGAGCAGCCCATCACGGCGGCGGCCTGCGTCTCGCTCAAGTCCTCCCAGTACCTGAGCACGACGGCCTGCCGCTGCCGCGGCGGCAGCGTGCCGAGTGCCCGCAGCAGGGCGCCGCGGGTGTCCAACCGGCCGTACCCGTCGCCGGCCGGCCGGTCCGGCACGGCCGCGACCAACTGCTCCGGGACGCGCCGACGGAACCGGCGGGCGTGTTCGTTGAACAGGATCCGCCGCACGTAGGCGGCCGGATCGTCCGCCCGACGGACCCGCCCCCAGGCCGCGTACGCCCGCTCCAGGGCCTGCTGCACCAGGTCCTCACCCGTGTGCCGCTCCCCGGCCAGCAGGAACGCGGTCCGCAGCAACCGCGGCCAGGCGGTGGCGACGAACTCCTGGAACTCGCGGTCGCGGTCCCTCTTCGGTTCTCCCATTGAGTGCCTCCTCATCCGACCAGAGCCCACCCGCGGTCCGAACCGTTGCCTGTGATCTTGAGCCCCTGCTGCGCCGCACCACGGGCACCAGCCGTCGCCGACCGTGGCGCGGCGCGAACGGCACCGTCACCACCCTCGCCCCCGCATAGGGAACGCCCGTGCAACTCGGTCCGGTGGCGGGCCTACCCCAGGCCCGCCAGTACCGCCTTCGCGGTGTCCTGCAGGGCGCCCGTCGCGGCGGCCTGTTGGACCTTCTCGTTGTGGATCCCGAGCACCCGGACGAAGAGGTTGCCGTCCTGGACGAGCAGGGTGTCGTCCGTCATCGTGATGCCGCCACCGCTGTGCTGCTCCGTCTCCAGGCGGCCCTGCTCGCCGAGTGCGACGGGGGTCGCGGGCGTCCCGGTCGGGCCGCCGGTCGGGATCGCCCCCGTGTAGCGGCGCCTGGCCGTGTCCGGGTCCGGGAAGACCTCGGCGTCCACGTGGACGCTGCCCTCGCCGGAGGCGAAGCCGAACGCGCAGTCCAGCTCGGTCCCCCCGTCCTCCGCAGCGGCGGTGCGGTTCACCGGAGCGGCGTCCAGTCGGCCGAACGCCTTCTGCAGCCCGCTCGGG
This sequence comes from Kitasatospora sp. NPDC058965, assembly GCF_042741245.1. Taxonomy (NCBI): domain Bacteria; kingdom Bacillati; phylum Actinomycetota; class Actinomycetes; order Kitasatosporales; family Streptomycetaceae; genus Kitasatospora; species Kitasatospora sp. NPDC058965. The sequence goes on along the minus strand of NZ_JBHYKG010000182.1, from coordinate 12,042 downwards.
TCGAGCACGGCGCACAGGTCGGCCACGGCCCGGTAGCGGCCGAGGGTGGGGGAGGCCGCGGCGCTCGACGGGGGCCCGGCCGGACCTGGGCCGGCCGGACCGGCCGGTGCGGCCGCGGTGCCGGCCGCGCCGCCCTGCCGGGTCAGCGCGGCGGACACGGCCCGGCCGTCCCGGTCCGTCCAGTCGACCCGCAGGGTCCGGTCGCCGTCCCGCGCCACGGAGGTCTGGCCGCCGAAGTACCTGGTGCAGCTCGGGCCGTCGGTGGGGAGCACCCTGGGGGCCAGCACGAGCTTCTGCTCCGTCACCTTCTGGCGGGCGTACTGCAGGTGGCAGAGCCCGGTCTCGCCGGGCTGCACCGCGGCGGCGATCGCCGCGCCGCCCACGATCTGCGCGGTCGTGCCCGCGCCGGGGTCCGGCACGCGCAGGATGAGGGTGCCGTGCAGTCCGGCGCCGTCCGAGAGTCCGCCCTCCCAGGTGCCGGCGAACGCCGCGGGCACGGACTTGGGCCCGCCGGGGGCGAGCAGCGCCGCGGCCGTGGCCGCCACCGCGCCGGCCACCAGCACCGCGGTCCCGATCAGCAGCGCCCGGCGGCCCCTGCGCCCCGGCGCTGCCGTCGGGGCGAGCACCGCCGGATCCGGTGCCGTCGGGTCCGGTGCCGGTCGCAGCCGGACCGTGCCGTCGTCCGGCGGCCGGGGCGGGACGGCCGGCGGCAGAGCGGGTGCGGCAGGCGGCAGGGCCGGTGCGGCGGGCGGCGGCGCCGCGACTGCCGCAGCCGTGGTGTCCGGGGCGGCCGGCTCCAGGTTGAGCAACTCCCCGGACAGGCGGCTGATCCGGGCCAGCAGCGGCCCCGGGAGCCAGCCGCGGTCGACCAACTCCGCGGCGCCGTCCGGGGCGAGCCGTGCGGCGAGCTGCTCCGGGGTGGGCCGGGCGGCCGGGTCCTTGGCCAGGCAGGCTCCGGCGACCTCGCACAACTCGCCCTGCCAGTCGCCGAGGTCCGGATCGCCGTGGGCCACCTTGTAGAGCATCGTGGCGGCGCTGTCGGCACTGAACGGCCCTTGGCCGGTGGCCGCGAAGGCCAGCACGGTGCCGAGCTGGAACACGTCCGAGGGCGCGCCCAGCGGGTGGCCCTGGACCTGCTCCGGCGACATGTAGCCGGGGGAGCCGACGGTGACGCCGGTGCTCGTCAGCGAGGCGGTGGCGCTGCCGTCCGTCGCCCGGGCGATCCCGAAGTCGATCAGCACCGGCCCGGCGGGCGACAGCAGGACGTTCGACGGCTTGAGGTCGCGGTGGATGAGCCCGGCCCCGTGCACCGCCGCCAGCGCCTCGGCCAGCCCGGCCGCCAGCGCCCGCACCCCGGGCTCCGGCAGCGGCCCGAACTGCGCCACGGCGTCGGAGAGCGGCAGGCCCGGCACGTACGCACTGGCCACCCACGGGCGGGCCGAGTCGGTGTCCGCGTCCAGCACCGGCGCGGTCCACGCCCCGCCCACCCGGCGCGCCGACTCCACCTCGCGCCGGAACCGCGCGCGGAACTCGGCGTCCGGGACCAGCTCCGGCTTGACCACCTTCACCGCGACGGTGCGCCCGCCCGCGGTGCGCCCCAGGTACACGCACCCCATGCCGCCGGTGCCCAGCCGGCCCAGCAACCGGTACGGACCGATCGTCGACGGATCGTCAGCCAGCAGTTCCTGCACGCCTCTCGCCACTCCCCCCGGTGAGGCGCGGCACCGCAGCGGCCGCGCGCGTACGCCGCCCAGAGCTTAGCGATCCGCCGGGGCCGGAGGCCGTCGGCAGGCCGTCGGGCGGGCCGCCGGGGACGGACGACCGGTGGTGGAGCCCCCGCCCGGCCCCGTACGGCGGGCGGGGGCAGCTGGGGAGGGTCAGCGGCCGATCCGGACCGAGTGGATGTCGACCGGGAGGGTGGGGTAGCCGTCGCCGGGGCCGTTCTGGTCGTCCTCGCCGCCGGCGGCGATCTTCTGCAGCACGTCCAGGCCGGCGGTCACCTTGCCGAACGGGGTGTAGGCCGGGGACAGCTTGGTGTCCTTCCAGACGAAGAAGAACTGGCTGCCGTTGGTGTTCGGGCCGGCGTTGGCCATCGCCACGGTGCCGGCGGGGTAGGTGGCGCCGGTCAGGTTCTCGTCCGGGAAGGAGTAGCCGGGACCGCCGCTGCCGGTGCCGGTCGGGTCGCCGCACTGCAGCACCCACAGCCGCTGGGTGGTCAGCCGGTGGCAGTGGCTGCGGTCGAAGAACTGGTGCTCGCTGAGGAAGCGGAACGAGAAGGACGTGCACGGCGCCGCGTCGGTCAGGGCCTGGAAGGTGATCGCGCCCTGGCTGGTGCGCAGCGTGGCGTGGTACGGCTTGGCGGCCTTGACCGGGTCGAAGACCGGGATGCCCTTGAAGTTGTCGGCCGGCACGGCGGCGGTGTAGCTGCAACTCGCGGTGGAGGCCTGCACCGGCCGTGCATCGGGGGAGACGGTGGCGGCGGAGGCGGCGCTGGTGGCGCAGAGCACGAGGGTGGCGGCAGCCGCCGCGACGGTGAGGCGGGTCCGGGACATCTGACGGCCTTTCGGTCAGGAGAGGTGGCAGTGTGTCATGTGCACAACCTCCCTGCCCAGTACGACGCCCGGTCATTCGCGCCAAACCTCTGTTCGGGTGGAAACTTTCCTGCCAGGATGTCGGCCCGTGCGCATCATCAACAGGGACTTCACGCTGCTGTGGAGTGGTCAGGCCATCTCGCTGACCGGGGACTTCGTCTTCGACACCACGCTGACCCTCTGGGTCGGCACCGAACTGGTGCACGGCAGCGCCGCTCCGCTCGCCGTGTCCGGCCTGCTGGTCACGGTGGCGCTGGCCGCGCTGCTGGTGGCTCCGGTCGCGGGGGTCTTCGTGGACCGCTGGAACGACCACCGGCGGACCATGATGGGGGCCGACGCGGCCCGGGGGGTGCTGATCGGCGCGGTCGCGCTGCTGGCCTTCCTGCCGGCCGGGACCGTGCCGGACACGGTCCTGGTGACCGTGGTCTACCTCGCGGTCTTCCTCAACACGGCCGTCTCCCAGTTCTTCAACCCGGCCCGGTTCGCCGTCATCGGCGAGGTGGTGCCCGAGGAGCAGCGGACCAGGGCCGCCGGGATCGGCCAGACCACCCAGGCGATCGCCGGCATCGTCGGTCCGCCGTTGGCCGCCCCGCTGCTGTTCACCGCCGGCACCCAGTGGGCGCTGCTGATCAACGCGCTCTCCTACGTCGGATCGTTCCTGCTGGTGCGCGCACTGCGGGTGCGGCCGGAGGCGGCCGGCGCCGCACCGGCGGCCCCGGCGGGGCTGCTGGCCGAACTGCGGGACGGGATGCGCGCGGCGGCCGGCAACCGGGTGGTCCGGGCGCTGCTCGCGGCGATCGTGCTGATCTCGGTGGGGGTCGGGGCGCTCAACACCGTCAACCTCTTCTTCGTCACCGACAACCTGCACGCGGACAAGAGCTACTACGGCACGCTGGACATGGCGCTCGGGCTCGGCATGCTGGGCGGCGCCGCGCTGGTCACCCCGCTGGCCGGCCGGATCGGGCACCGGGTCACCTTCCCGCTCGGTCTGGTCGGGATCGGGGTGGTGCTGATCGCCTACGCCCGGATGACCGCGTTCTGGCCGGCCCTGGTGCTGGTCGCCCTGCTCGGCCCGGCGCTGATCGCGGTCAACATGGCGATCGCCCCGCTGGTGATGGAGTCGGTGGCCAAGGAGTACCTGGGGCGGGTCTTCTCGGTCTTCAACCCGGTGCAGCAGGTGGCGAGCGTGATCGGGATGGCCGCGGCCGGGCCGATGGCCGCCGCCTGGCGGTACCGCCACGGCACCGTGGCCGGCCTGCACGTCGGCGGCATCGACTCGATCCTCACCGGCTCCGCGCTGCTCGCGGTGGTCGCCGGGGTCTACGCCGTCGGTGCGCTGCGCGCGCCGGCCGCGGCACCGGAGCCCGCCGGGGCGTAAAGCTGTTGATCGGCCGACGGCGGTAGGCCAGGATCCGCCCATGCGAACCCCTTCACAAGCCGCCGGCCCCCGCGGGATCCTCACCGACCTCCCGCTGCTGCTGGTGGCGGTGGTGTGGGGGTCCAGCTTCCTCGCGGTCAAGCACCTGGCCACCGCGCAGACCGTGCTGCCCGTGCTGGTGCTCCGGTTCGCGCTGGTGCTGCCGCTGCTCGGCCTGCTGGTGCACCGCCGGCTGCGCGCCCTGACCAGGGCGGAGTGGATCGGCGGTGCGCTGCTCGGGGTGATCCTGGGCAGCATCTTCCTGCTGGAGACCTTCGGCGCGGTGCACACCTCCGCCACCAACGCCGGACTGATCATCAGCCTCAACATGCTGCTCACCCCGCTCGGCGAGAGCGCGTTGAGCCGCACGCCGGTGCCGCGCGCCTTCCTCGCCGCCGCCGGCGCCTCGCTGCTCGGGGTCGGGCTGCTGACCCAGGGCGCCGGCCTGCGCGCGCCCTCCTTCGGCGACCTGCTGGTGCTCGGCGCCGCGCTGGTGCGCACCCTGCACGTCCTGGTGATGGGCCGCACCAGGTCGCTGCGCGGGACCGACTCCGGCGCCCTCACCTGGGTCCAACTCGCATCCGCGGCCCTGGTCTTCGCGCTTGTGAGCCCGTTCACCGGCGCGCCCGCACCGTGGCGGCTGGCCGCCGACTGGGGCCCGCGCCAGTGGGCCCTGGTGCTCTACCTGGCCCTGTTCTGCACGCTGTTCGCCTTCGCGGTGCAGATGTGGGCGGTGCGCGCCACCTCCCCCTCCCGGGTCTCCCTGCTGCTGGGCACCGAGCCGCTCTGGGCCGCCGTGGTCGGCATCGCCGTGGGCGGCGACCGGCTCACCGTGCCGGTGTTCGCCGGGGCCGCGCTGGTGCTCGTCGGCACCGAGGCCGGCCGCCGCAGCGTCCCCGCCAAGGCCCCGCGGGCCGTCACTCGTGAGCTTGTGAACGAAGGGTCAAGCGGGCGCCCGGTGGTGGCCACCCGGTCGAGTGAGGGTCTCTAGCACGCTGATGTGAACCCCCGAAATTTGCGGTGATCGCGCGATAGTTGATATAGGCGCACGGCGCTGACCAGTTCTTTTCCCATTGAATGTGACTGTTTGCGATCGTCTGGGTTCATTGCGTTCATATCTCGGGACTTGTCGCCATGGCTACCGGTCTGCGAGGTGGCGTAGATCACAAAGATCGTCCTGATCTGCGTGTCGCAGATCACAAGCCGACAGGCATAGGATGCGCTCGATCCGGGCCTTGTGAACTGCCTCACATGAGGTGATCTCGGGAACCGGATCGCCGGATCACCCCACAGTGATCCGGTGGTTCCGATCTGCAGTCAAGGACGACTGGACGGAGGGAGCGAGGCAGATGAATGCCTACGCGCCGATCCTCGTACTCGGTGCCATCGCGGCGGCGTTCGCGGTCGGCTCCGTCGTGATGGCCTCGCTGACCGGGCCCAAGCGCTACAACCGGGCCAAGTTGGAAGCCTACGAGTGCGGCATCGAACCGACCCCGCAGCCGGTGGGCGGCGGTCGGTTCCCGATCAAGTACTACCTGACGGCGATGCTCTTCATCGTCTTCGACATCGAGATCGTCTTCCTCTACCCGTGGGCGGTCAGCTTCGACGCCCTGGGGATCTTCGGGCTGGTCGAGATGCTCCTGTTCATTGCCACCGTCTTCGTCGCCTACGCCTACGTGTGGCGTCGCGGCGGCCTGGAGTGGGACTGACGGGATCGTCAACAGCGCAGCGATCAGCGGGATTTGAGGCCACTGAGAGGGATGGGTAGATGGGAATCGAGGAGAAGCTGCCGAGCGGCTTTCTGCTCACCACGGTGGAGAGCGCCGCGGGGTGGGTGAGAAAGGCCTCGCTCTTCCCGGCCACCTTCGGGCTGGCCTGTTGCGCCATCGAGATGATGACCACCGGCGCCGGCCGCTACGACCTGGCCCGGTTCGGCATGGAGGTCTTCCGCGGCTCGCCGCGGCAGGCCGACCTGATGATCGTGGCGGGCCGGGTGAGCCAGAAGATGGCGCCGGTGCTGCGCCAGGTCTACGACCAGATGGCCAATCCGAAGTGGGTCATCTCGATGGGCGTCTGCGCGTCCTCGGGCGGCATGTTCAACAACTACGCGATCGTCCAGGGCGTGGACCACATCGTCCCGGTCGACATCTACCTGCCGGGGTGCCCGCCGCGCCCGGAGATGCTGATGGACGCGATCATCAAGCTGCACGAGAAGATCCAGCACGAGCCGCTCGGCGTGAACAAGCGCCGCGCCCAGGAGTTGGCCGAGGAGCTGGCCCTGGACGCCGTCCCGACCAGCGAGATGCGGGGGCTGCTGCGATGAGTGACATCCCCGGCGGCCGCACCGAGCTCCCGGTCGAGGTGGTCGGCAAGCGGCAGGGCATGTTCGGCGCCCACGGCAGCGGCGACACCTCGGGCTTCGGCGGCCTGGCGGCGGCCATCGTGCTGCCCGCGCCGGCCGAGCGCCCCTACGGCGGCTGGTTCGACGAGGTCGCGGACGAGCTCGAAGGCGCCTTGGAAGAGCAGGGCCTGACGGTTGGTCAGGTGATCGAGAAGACCGTGGTGGACCGCGGCGAGCTCACCTTCCAGATCGCCCGCGAGCACCTGCTGCAGACCGTGCGGACGCTGCGCGACGATCCGGCGCTGCGCTTCGAGCTCTGCCTGGGCGTCAGCGGGGTGCACTACCCGCACGAGTCCGGTCGCGAGCTGCACGCGGTCTACCACCTGCGCTCGATCACCCACACCCGGCTGATCCGGGTCGAGGTGACCGCGCCCGACGCCGATCCGCGGATCCCCTCGGTGGTCAGCGTCTACCCGACCAACGACTGGCACGAGCGGGAGGCCTACGACTTCTTCGGCATCGTGTTCGAGGGCCACCCGGCGCTCACCCGGATCATGATGCCGGACGACTGGCTGGGCCACCCGCAGCGCAAGGACTACCCGCTCGGTGGCATTCCCGTCGAGTACAAGGGCGCGCAGATCCCGGCGCCCGACCAGCGGAGGTCGTACAGCTGATGCCCAACAATCCTGAAAACGTTGCGCAGTTCGAGGAAGCGGGCTCCCGCGAGACCACCGAGGGCCGGGTGTTCACCGTCACCGGCGGCGACTGGGGCGAGGTGGTGGACGCCGTCGCGCAGGCCGACGACGAGCGCATCATCGTCAACATGGGCCCCCAGCACCCGTCCACCCACGGCGTGCTGCGGCTGATCCTGGAGATCGACGGCGAGACGGTCACCGAGGCCCGCTGCGGCATCGGCTACCTGCACACCGGCATCGAGAAGAACATGGAGTTCCGCTCCTGGGTGCAGGGCACCACCTTCGTGACCCGGATGGACTACCTGACCCCGCTGTTCAACGAGACCGCCTACTGCCTGGCGGTGGAGAAGCTGCTCGGCATCACCGACCAGGTGCCGGACCGCGCCACCGTGATCCGGGTGCTGATGATGGAGCTGAACCGGATCTCCTCGCACCTGGTCTGCCTGGCCACCGGCGGCATGGAGATCGGCTCCACCACGCTGATGATCTACGGCTTCCGGGACCGCGAACTCATCCTGGACATCTTCGAGCTGGTCACCGGCCTGCGGATGAACCACGCGTACGTGCGCCCCGGCGGCCTGGCCCAGGACCTGCCCCCCGGCGCGGTCGACCAGATCCGCGAGGCGGTCAAGCTGTTCCGCTCCCGGATGCACGAGTACGACAAGCTGGCCACCGGCAACCCGATCTTCAAGGCCCGCCTGGTCGACGTCGGCTTCCTGGACCTGGCCGGCTGCCTGGCGCTCGGCGCCACCGGACCGATCCTGCGGGCCACCGGCCTGCCGCACGACCTGCGCAAGACCGACCCGTACTGCGGCTACGAGAACTACGAGTTCGACGTCGCGGTGGCCGACAGCCCCGACTCCTACGGGCGGTTCCTGATCCGCCTGGAGGAGATGCGGCAGTCGCTGCGGATCGTGGAGCAGTGCCTGGACCGGCTGGCCCCGGGCCCGGTCATGGTGGGCGACAAGAAGATCGCCTGGCCGGCCCAACTGGCCGTCGGTCCGGACGGGATGGGCAACTCCCTGGACCACATCAGGGAGATCATGGGCACCTCGATGGAGGCCCTGATCCACCACTTCAAGCTGGTCACCGAGGGCTTCCGGGTCCCGGTCGGCCAGGCGTACACGGCGGTCGAGTCACCCAAGGGGGAGCTCGGCGTGCACGTGGTGAGCGACGGCGGCACCCGCCCGTACCGGGTCCACTTCCGGGACCCGTCGTTCACCAACCTGCAATCGATGGCGGCGATGTGCGAGGGCGGCCAGATCGCCGACGTGATCGTCGCGGTGGCCGGGATCGACCCGGTGATGGGAGGCGTGGACCGGTGAGCACAGAACTCGGCCTGCCGGCCATGCCGGCCAAGCCCTATCCGCCCGAGGTGCACGAGCGGCTCGCGGCCGACGCCAGGGAACTGGTCGCCCGCTACCCGCAGTCCCGTTCGGCGCTGCTGCCGCTGCTGCACCTGGTCCAGGCCGAGGAGGGCTTCGTCAGCGCGACCGGGATCCGGTTCTGCGCCGAGCAGTTGGACCTCACCACGGCCGAGGTGACGGCGGTGGCCACCTTCTACACCATGTACCGGCGCAAGCCCGCCGGGAAGCACCACGTCGGCGTCTGCACCAACACGCTGTGCGCGGTCCTCGGCGGCGACCAGATCTTCGCCGAGCTCCAGCAGCACCTCGGGATCTCCAACAACGAGACCACCGAGGACGGCGAGATCTCGATCGAGCACATCGAGTGCAACGCGGCCTGCGACTACGCCCCCGTGGTGATGGTCAACTGGGAGTTCTTCGACAACCAGACCCCGGACAGCGCACGGAAGTTGGTGGACGACCTGCGGTCCGGCCGCGAGGTGCGGCCGACCCGGGGCGCGCGGCTGTGCTCCTTCAAGGAGACCGCGCGGATCCTGGCCGGCTTCCCGGACGAGCGCGAGGGCGCCAACGACGAGTCCGGCGCGGGCGGCGCGCCCAGCCTGGCCGGCCTGCGGCTGGCCAAGGGCGAGCAGCTGCCCGGCACCTCCGGCGCCCGGGTGGTGTCGCCGCGAGGCGAAGGGAGTGACGCGTGATGACCTCGACCGAGCCGGCCGAGAAGCTGCTCAGCCCGGTGCTCTCCGCCTCCTGGGACGACCGCCGCCCGTGGACGCTGGAGACCTACCGCCGCCACGACGGCTACCAGGGGCTGCAGACCGCCCTGGGCATGGACCCGGACGCGTTGATCGCCCTGGTCAAGGACTCCGGGCTGCGCGGCCGCGGCGGCGCCGGCTTCCCCACCGGGATGAAGTGGCAGTTCATCCCGCAGAACGACGGCAAGCCGCACTACCTGGTGGTCAACGCCGACGAGTCCGAGCCGGGGACCTGCAAGGACATCCCGCTGCTCTTCGCCAACCCGCACGCGCTGATCGAGGGCATGGTGATCGCCTCCTACGCGATCCGCTGCAACCACGCCTTCATCTACCTGCGCGGCGAGGTGGTCCCGGTGCTGCGCCGGCTGCACGCCGCGGTGGACGAGGCCTACCGGGCCGGCTACCTCGGCAAGGACATCCAGGGCAGCGGCTTCGACCTGGACATCACGGTGCACGCGGGCGCCGGCGCCTACATCTGCGGCGAGGAGACCGCGCTGCTCGACTCGTTGGAGGGCCGGCGCGGCCAACCGCGGCTGCGCCCGCCGTTCCCGGCCATCGCGGGCCTGTACGCCTGCCCGACCGTGGTGAACAACGTCGAGTCGATCGCCTCGGTGCCGCCGATCCTGGTCCGCGGCAAGGAGTGGTTCACCTCGCTGGGCACCGAGAAGTCGCCCGGCTTCACGCTCTACTCGCTCTCCGGGCACGTCACCAACCCCGGCCAGTACGAGGCGCCGCTCGGTGTGACGCTGCGCCAGCTGCTGGAGGTCAGCGGCGGCATCCGGGCCGGGCACCGGCTCAAGTTCTGGACCCCGGGCGGCAGTTCCACCCCGATGTTCACCGACGAGCACCTCGACGTGCCGCTCGACTACGAGGGTGTGGGCGCGGCCGGCTCGATGCTCGGCACCAAGGCGCTGCAGATCTTCGACGAGACCACCTGCGTGGTCCGCGCGGTCACCCGGTGGACCGAGTTCTACGCCCACGAGTCCTGCGGCAAGTGCACCCCGTGCCGCGAAGGCACGTACTGGCTGGTCCAGTTGCTCAAGCGGATCGAGGCCGGCCAGGGCCTGGCCGGCGACCTGGAGAAGCTGCTGGACATCGCCGACAACATCAACGGCAAGTCCTTCTGCGCCCTGGGCGACGGCGCGGCCAGCCCGATCGTCTCCTCGCTGCAGCACTTCCGCGCCGAGTACGAGCAGCACCTCACCGAGCGCCGCTGCCCGTTCGACCCGGCCGCCAGCACCGTCTGGGCCGACAGCCACCGCGCCTCGGCCCCCAGCCCCGCCACCGAGAGGGAGGTGCACGCGTGACCGTCACGGAGCCTGCGAAGACCGCCGTCGAGCTCGTCACGCTGACCATCGACGGCGTCGAGGTCCAGGTCCCCAAGGGCACCTTGGTGATCCGGGCGGCCGAGCAGATCGGCACCCAGGTGCCGCGCTTCTGCGACCACCCGCTGCTCGACCCGGCCGGCGCCTGCCGCCAGTGCATCGTGGAGATCGAGGGCCAGCGCAAGCCGGTCGCCTCCTGCACCATCCCGGTGGCCGAGGGCATGGTGGTCCGCACCCAGCTCAGCTCCGCGGTGGCCGAGAAGGCCCAGCGCGGCGTGATGGAGCTGCTGCTGATCAACCACCCGCTGGACTGCCCGGTCTGCGACAAGGGCGGCGAGTGCCCGCTGCAGAACCAGGCGATGTCCAACGGCCAGGGCGAGTCCCGGTTCGACGGGATGAAGCGCACCTACGAGAAGCCGGTGCCGATCTCCGCCCAGGTGCTGCTGGACCGCGAGCGCTGCGTGCTCTGCGCCCGCTGCACCCGGTTCTCCCAGCAGATCGCCGGCGACCCGTTCATCGACCTGGTGGAGCGCGGTGCGCTGCAGCAGGTCGGCACCGGCGCGGGCGACGACTTCGAGTCGTACTTCTCCGGCAACACCATCCAGATCTGCCCGGTCGGCGCGCTCACCTCGGCCGCCTACCGGTTCCGCTCCCGCCCCTTCGACCTGGTCTCCTCGCCCAGCGTCTGCGAGCACTGCTCCTCCGGCTGCTCGCTGCGCACCGACCACCGGCGCGGCAAGGTGCTGCGCCGACTGGCCGGCGAGGACCCGGCGGTCAACGAGGAGTGGAACTGCGACAAGGGCCGGTTCGCCTTCCGCTACGCCCAGCAGCGGGACCGGCTGACCAGCCCGCTGGTGCGTGACGCGGCCACCGGCGAGCTGGTGCCCACCTCCTGGCCGCAGGCGCTGCGCGCGGCCGCCGAGGGCCTGACCGGAGCCCGCGCCGCGGTGCTCACCGGCGGCCGGGTCACCGTCGAGGACGCGTACGCCTACGCCAAGTTCGCCCGGGTGACGCTCGGCACCAACGACGTGGACTTCCGGGCCCGCCCGCACAGCGCCGAGGAGGCCGACTTCCTGGCCTACCAGGTGGCGGGGCGCGGGGTGGACCTCGGGGGCACCTCCCGGCCGGAGGACGGGGGAGGTGCCGGCGTCAGCTACGAGGCGCTGGAGCAGGCCCCGGCGGTGCTGCTCGCGGGCTTCGAGCCCGAGGAGGAGTCGCCGATCGTCTTCCTGCGGCTGCGCAAGGCGGCCCGCGGCGGCGGCCTCAAGGTCTACGCGATCGCCGACCACCGCTCGCGCGGCCTGGCCAAGCTCGGCGGCTCGCTGCTGCCGGCCGCCCCGGGCACCGAGGCGGAGTGGTTGGGCGCGCTGGCCGCCGAGGAGCCGCTGACCGACGAGGCCGGCACCGCCGCGGCGCAGCTGCGTCGGCCCGGTGCGGTGATCCTGGTCGGCGAGCGGCTGGCGCAGGTCGCCGGTGCGCTCACCGCGGCGCTGCGGCTCGCCCACGCCACCGGCGCCCTGCTCGCCTGGGTGCCGCGCCGGGCCGGCGAGCGCGGGG
>NZ_JBHYKG010000181.1:0-17144 GCF_042741245.1 Kitasatospora sp. NPDC058965 | reverse complement strand
TGGGCGAGGAAGTCCTGCAGGGCGGTCAGGGTCTGGGTGAGTGCGGTGTCGGGCAGTTCGTCGCCGGTGACCGGGACCCGGAACACTCGCAGGTCGGTGGCGGCGACCGTCTCGCCGGGTGCCGTCTCCGACCACCCGATCCGGAACAGCGACTGGCCGGCGCCGCGGCCCGCGCCCAACTGCTCGGGCGAGACGGCCCGGGCGACCAGCGAGTCCACCGAGAGCACCGGCCGGCCCGCCTGGTCGGCCACCACGATCGCCACGCTCTCCGCGCCGTTCGGGGTGATCCGCACCCGCAGGGCGGCGGCGCCGGCGGCGTGCAGGGTGACCCCGTTCCAGACGAACGGCAGCACCGCCTCGCCACCGCGCCGGCCGTCGTCGGAGACCAGACCCGCGTGCATCGAGGCGTCCAGCAGCGCGGGGTGCAGGCCGAAGCCGGCCGCCTCTGCCTTGGCCTCGTCCGGCAGCGCGACCTCGGCGAAGACCTCGTCACCGCGCCGCCAGGCCGCCTTGAGGCCCTGGAAGACCGGACCGTAGCCGTAGCCCAGGCCGAGCAGCATGTCGTAGGCGCCCTCGACCTCGACCTCGGTGGCACCCGCAGGCGGCCACTCGGTGAGCGGGGCCGGGGCCGGACCGGCGGACTGACCCAGCAGGCCGTCGGCGTGCAGGATCCACGGCCCGTACTCGCCCTGGCGGGAGTGGATCCGCAGCGTGCGACGACCGGCCTCGTCGGCAGCACCGACCACCACCTGGAGCTGGACCGCACCGCCGTCGGCCGGCAGCACCAGCGGGGCGGTCATGGTCAGCTCCTCCAGCACCGGGCAGCCGACCTCGTCGCCCGCGCGGATGGCCAGCTCCACGAACCCGGTGCCCGGCAGCAGGACGCTGCCCATCACGTCGTGGTCCGCGATCCACGGCTGGTCGGTCACCGAGAGGCGACCGGTCAGCACGACCGCGTCGGAGTCCGGGTCGGGCAGCACCGCACCGAGCAACGGGTGGTCGGCCGCCACCAGGCCGACCGACGCCACCCCGCCGAACTCGCCGGCGAGCCACGACTCGGAGAGGAAGTCCTGCAGGTTGAGCCAGAACCGGCGGTGCTGGAACGCGTAGGTGGGCAGGTCGACCCGCCGGGCGCCGCGGTCGGCGAAGACCGCCGGCCAGCTGAACTTCACGCCGTGGGTGTGCAGCTGGGCCAGGGCGGCGACGACGCTGGTGGTCTCGTCGCGGTCGCGGCGGGTGGTCGGGACGAAGAGCAGGGCGGGGTCGTCCAGGCCCATCGGGGTCAGTGCGGCGTCCGGGCCGACCTCCAGGAAACGGGTCACTCCATGGTTGGCCAGTGTGGTCAACGCATCCGCGTACCGGACCGTGCCGCGTACATGGTTGACCCAGTACTCGACCGACGCCACATCATTGACCAGTGGGATCAAGGGTTGATTGATCGTCAACCCATTGACCACCGTGCGGAAGTCGTCAAGCATCGGGTCCATCAGGGACGAGTGGAAGGCGTGGGAGACCGTCAGGCGCTTGGTCCGACGGTCGGCGAAGTGCTCCGCGACCCGGTCGATCTCCGCCGCCGGGCCGGACAGCACCACCGCACGCGCACCGTTCACCGCCGCAATGTCGACACCGAGCCCGGTGACCTCCTCCTCCGTGGCCTCCACGGCGAGCATCGCGCCACCCGCCGGCAGCGCCTGCATCAACCGACCGCGCTCGACCACCAGCTTCGCCGCATCGGCGAGCGAGAAGACACCGGCCACGTGCGCGGCAGCGATCTCACCGATGGAGTGCCCGGCCAGGTAGTCCGGCCTCACGCCCCAGGACTCCAGGAGGCGGTACAGCGCCACCTCGAACGCGAAGATCGCCGGCTGGGCGAACTGCGTCCGGTTCAGCAACTCCGCATCGTCCAACGGCAGCGGCTCACCAACCGCCGCCGCCACCTCGTCCCACGCCGCCGCAAACACCGGGAATGCAGCGGCAAGGTCCGCACCCATCCCCACCCGCTGCGACCCCTGACCCGTGAACAGGAACGCCGTGCCACCAGCAGCACGCGACTCCACGCCGCCCCGGCCCTCGGCAACCCCCACCAGCGCCGCCAGCAACTCCTCGCGGCCCTCCCCCACCACCGCCGCACGGTGCTCGAAGGCCCCCCGCGCCGTGGCCAGCGTGTACGCCACGTCCACCGGCGACAGCTCCGGCCGGGCAGCGACGAAGGCACGCAGCCGCTCGGCCTGGTCGGCCAGCGCCTCGGCCGTCCGCCCGGAGAGCACCCACGGCACCGCACCCGCCGGACGCTCCACCGCGGGCTCCTCCGCCGGAACCTCCCCGGTCGGCGCCTGCTCGATGATGACGTGCGCGTTGGTGCCGCTGATCCCGAACGAGGAGACCGCGGCGCGACGCGGCCGGTCCACGGCCGGCCATGCCCGAGCCTCGGTCAGCAGCTCCACCGAGCCCGCCGACCAGTCGACCTTCGACGACGGCGCGTCCACGTGCAGCGTCTTCGGCAGCACGCCGTGGTGGATCGCCTCGACCACCTTGATGATCCCGGCGACACCGGCGGCGGCCTGGGTGTGGCCCATGTTGGACTTGATCGAGCCGAGCCAGAGCGGCTCCCCGGCCCGGTCCTTGCCGTAGGTGGCCAGCAGCGCCTGCGCCTCGATCGGGTCGCCCAGCACCGTCCCGGTACCGTGCGCCTCCACCAGGTCCACCTGGTCCGCCGAGACCTGGGCGTTGGCCAGCGCGGCCCGGATCACCCGGCGCTGGGCCGGACCGTTCGGCGCGGTCAGCCCGTTCGAGGCGCCGTCCTGGTTGATCGCGCTGCCGCGCACGATCGCCAGCACCTGGTGCCCGTTCTTCCGGGCGTCGGAGAGCTTCTCCACCAGCAGGACGCCGGCGCCCTCGCCCCAGCCGGTGCCGTCGGCGGCGTCCGCGAAGGACTTGCAGCGACCGTCGACCGCCAGGCCCTTCTGCCGGCTGAACTCCACCAGGGTCTCCGGGGTGGCCATCACCGCCACGCCGCCGACCAGGGCCAGCGAGCACTCGCCGTTGCGCAGCGCCTGCACCGCCAGGTGCAGGGCGACCAGCGAGGAGGAACAGGCCGTCTCCACCGTGAAGGCGGGGCCCTCCAGGCCGAGGGTGTAGGAGATCCGGCCGGCCGCGATGGCGCCGGTGCTGCTGTTGGCCGCGTAGTCGTGGTACATCATCCCGGCGTAGACGCCGGTGGCCGAGCCCTTCAGAGTGGCCGGGTCGATGCCCGCACGCTCCAGCGCCTCCCAGGAGACCTCCAGCAGCAGCCGCTGCTGCGGGTCCATGACCAGCGCCTCGTTCGGCGAGATCCCGAAGAAGCCGGGGTCGAACTCCGCCGCGTCGTAGAGGAATCCACCCTGCTGCGTGTAACTGGTGTTCGGCCGCGCACCGGTGGGGTCGTGGAGCTTCTCCAGGTCCCAGCCGCGATCGATCGGGAACTGCCCGACCGCGTCCACGCCGTCCGCCACCAACTGCCACAGGGCCTCCGGCGACGTGACCCCGCCGGGGTAGCGGCAGGCCATGCCCACGATGGCGATCGGCTCGCGCAGTTGCGCGGAGAGCTTGCGGTGCTCGGCACGCAGCCGCTCGGTCTCCTTCAGCGACGCGCGGAGTGCCTGGACCAGCTTGTCTTCGGTTTGCGCCATTGTCAGTTCCACGCTTCCGTCGTCGCGTCCTCGAAGTCGAGTCCGTCGAAGGCCATGTTGATCAGACTCTCGGTGTCCATCTCGTCGATGGACTCCTGCTCGGCGGGCTCCTCGGTGGTGCTCTCCCGCTCCACCCGCGCGCCGCCGAGCTCCAGCAGGCTCTCCATCAGGCCCGCGTCCCGCAGCCGGTGCAGCGGGATGGCCTGCAGGATCCGGCGGATCTGGTCCTCGGTCGCGGCCTCGTCCCCATCGGCCTCCGGGGCCAGCTCGGTGACCAGGTACTCGGCCAGGGCGCGGGCGTTCGGGTAGTCGAAGACCAGGGTGGGCGGCAGCCGCAGTCCGGTCACCGCGTTCACCTGGTTGCGGAACTCCACCGCACTGAGGGAGTCGAATCCCAACTCACTGAAGGCACGGTCGGGTTCGACCGCCTGCGGGCTGCTGTGGCCGAGGATCGCAGCGGCCTCGCCGCGCACCAGCTCCAGCAGCGTGCCGAGTTGCTCGGCCGCCCCCAGCCCGGCCAGCCGGGCCTTCAGCCCGCTCGCCTGGTCCCGACCGCCGGCCGCCGTGCGCCGGGCCTTCGCCCGGACCAGCCCCCGGAGCAGCGGCGGCAGTTCGTCAGCGGCCTGCTGCAGGGCCTTGAGATCCAGCCGGATCGGGACCAGCAGCGGGTCGGCCAGCGAGCCGGCGGTGTCCAGCAGGGCCAGGCCCTCGGCCACGGTGAGGGCGTCGACGCCCGAGCGGTTGATCCGCTGCACGTCGGCCTCGGCTCCCATGCCGCCCTGCTCCGACTCCCACAGACCCCAGGCCAGCGACTGCGCGGGCAGGCCCTGCGCCTGCCGGTGCGCCGCCAGCGCGTCCAGGTAGGCGTTGGCGCAGGCGTAGTTGGCCTGCCCCGGGTTGCCGAAGACACCGGCGGCGGAGGAGAAGAGGACGAAAGCGCCCAGCTCCTGGCCTGCCGTCAGCTCGTGCAGGTTCCACGCCGCATCCACCTTGGGCCGCAGCACCGCGTCCAAGCGGTCCGCGGTGAGCGAGCCGAGGATGCCGTCGTCCAGCACACCGGCCACGTGCACCACGGCAGCGAGCGACTGCCCGGCGAGCAGCGCCGCCACCGCGCCGCGGTCGGTGACGTCGCAGGCCGCAACCGCCACCTCCGCACCCAGCTCGCCGAGTTCGGCCACCAACTCCGGCATCCCGGACGCCTTGGCACCGCGCCGGCTCACCAGCAGCAGGTCACGCACCCCACGCTCGGCCACCAGGTGCCGGGCCACCAGCCGGCCCAGCGTGCCGGTCGCACCGGTCACCAGAACCGTGCCCTCGCCACCGAACGCGCTCGCCGGGGCGACCGGTTCGGCCGCCACCGGGACCCTGGCCAGCCGCGGCGCGTGCAACCTGCCCTCGCGGACCACCAGCTGCGGCTCGTCCAGCGCGGTCAGCGCGCCGAGCGGCAGGCTGCCGTCGGTGTCGACCAGCAGGAACCGGTCCGGGTTCTCCGCCTGGGCCGAGCGGACCAGACCCCAGACCGCCGCGCCCGCCAGGTCGGTGACCCGCTCGCCCGGCAGGCCGACCGCGCCCTCGGTGACCACCACCAGCGGACCGTCCTGGTCCCCGGCCAGCCATCCCTGCACGGCCGCCAGCGCCTCCCGGGCCGCCGCCCGTGCCGATCCGGCGTCCGTGCCGGTGGTCGGCCGCAACAGCGCCGGCTCTTCGGCGGCCAGGGCGGTCGGTACCGCCACCGGTGCCCAGTCCACGGCGAACAGGCTCTCGTGGAAGCTGGTCCGGGCGGCCGCCAACTGCTCGGCGGAAATCGCCCGCAGGGTCAGCGACCCGACCGAGGCGACCGGCTGCCCGACCGCGTCGAACAGCTCCAGGCCCACGCTGTCGCCGCTGATCGGGGCCAGCCGCAGCCGCACCGCCGCGGCGCCGGCCGCGTGCAGCGCGACCTCGCTCCAGCTGAACGGCAGCACCGACTGGTCGCCGAACAGGCCGGTGAGCGCGACCGCGTGCAGGCAGGAGTCGAGCAGCGCCGGGTGCAGGCCGAAGCTCTCGCTGTCGGTCTGCTCGGGCAGCGCGACCTCGGCGAACACCTCCTGACCCACCCGCCAGGCGGCCTTCAGCCCCTGGAAGACCGGCCCGTACTCCAGGCCCGCCTCGGCCAGGTTCGGGTAGAGCTCGGCGAGTTCCACCGGCTCGGCCCCGGCGGGCGGCCAGGCGGCGGGGCCGGTGGGCACCGGCACCGGGCCGGACCGCAGCAGACCGGTGGCGTGCCGGGTCCACGGCTGGTCCGCCTCGTCCGGTCGGGCGTGCACCGAGACCGTCCGGGCTCCCGCCTCGTCGGCCGCGCCGACCAGCACCTGCAGCTGCACCCCGGCGGCGGTCGGCAGGACCAGCGGCGCCTGCAGGGTGAGCTCCTCCAGCACCGCGCAGCCCGCCTGGTCGCCGGCCTGCACGGCCAGCTCGACGAAGCCGGTGCCCGGGAAGAGCACCGTGCCGCCCACCGCGTGGTCGGCCAGCCAGGGCTGGGTCGCCGTGGACAGTCGACCGGTCAGGGTCAGCGCGTCGGAGTCCGGGGCCGGCACCACCGCACCCAACAGCGGGTGCTGCGCGGCGTCCAGGCCCATCGAGGCGGCGTCGCCGCCCCCGCCGAACGGCTCCAGCAGCCAGAAGCTGCGGCGCTGGAACGGGTAGGTGGGCAGGTCGACCCGCCGGGCGCCGGTGAAGATTGCCGACCAGTCGACCGGAAGCCCGGTGACGTGCATCCGGACCAGCGCGGTACGGACCGACCGCACCTCGTCGCGGTCGCGGCGGGTGGTGGCGACGAAGGTCAGGGCGGGGTCGTCGAGGCCCATCGGGGTCAGTGCGGCGTCGGGGCCGACCTCCAGGAAACGGGTCACACCGTTGCCGGCCAGTGTGGTCAATGCGTCAGCGAACCGGACCGTGCCGCGTACATGGTTGACCCAGTAGTCCACCGACGCCACATCATTGACCAGTGGGATCAAGGGTTGATTGATCGTCAACCCATTGACCACCGCACGGAAGTCCTCAAGCATCGGGTCCATCAATGACGAGTGGAAGGCGTGGGAGACCGTCAGGCGCTTGGTCCGACGGTCGGCGAAGTGCTCTGCGACCCGGTCGATCTCCGCCTGCGGGCCGGACAGCACCACCGCACGCGCACCGTTCACCGCCGCAACGTCCACCCCCAGCCCGGTGACCTCCTCCTCCGTGGCCTCCACGGCGAGCATCGCGCCACCCGCCGGCAGCGCCTGCATCAACCGACCACGCTCGACCACCAGCTTCGCCGCATCGGCGAGCGAGAAGACACCGGCCACGTGCGCCGCAGCGATCTCACCGATGGAGTGCCCGGCCAGGTAGTCCGGCCTCACGCCCCAGGACTCCAGGAGGCGGTACAGCGCCACCTCGAACGCGAAGATCGCCGGCTGGGCGAACTGCGTCCGGTTCAGCAACTCCGCATCGTCCAACGGCAGCTCCATCCCGATCGCCGCCGCCACCTCCGCCCACGCCGCCGCAAACACCGGGAACGCCGCCGCCAACTCACGACCCATCCCCACCCGCTGCGACCCCTGACCGGTGAACAGGAACGCCGTGCCACCGGCAGTCGCAGTGCCGACCGCGAGCTCCGCGCCGCTGCCGCCCTCGGCCAGCGCGGCCAGGCCGGTCAGCACCTCGGCCCGGTGCTCGGCCACCAGCGCGGCCCGGTGCTCGTGCGCGGACCGGGTCACGGCCAGCGAGAACCCGAGGTCGGCCAGGTCCAGATCGGGCTGCCGGTCGAGCAACCGGTGCAGCTGCTCCGCCTGTGCCCGGAGCGCCTCGGGGGTCTTGGCCGAGAGCACCAGCGGGGTCGCGCCTTGCGGGGTCGCACCCTGCGGGGCGGCGTCCGCCTCGGCGGACTGCTCGGCCGGCGGCTGCTCGATGATCACGTGTGCGTTGGTGCCGCTGATCCCGAACGAGGAGACGGCGGCCCGGCGCGGGCGGTCCAGCTCCGGCCACGGACGGGCCTCGGTGAGCAGCTCGATGTTGCCCGCCGTCCAGTCCACCTTGGGCGACGGCTCGTCCACATGCAGGGTCCTGGGCATCAGGCCGTGCTTCATCGCCTCGACCACCTTGATGATGCCCGCGACACCCGCGGCGGCCTGGGTGTGCCCCATGTTCGACTTGATCGAGCCGAGCCGGAGCGGCTGGTCCGCCGGGCGGTCCTGGCCGTAGGTGGCCAGCAGCGCCTGGGCCTCGATCGGGTCGCCCAGCACCGTCCCGGTACCGTGCGCCTCCACCAGGTCCACCTGGTCCACCGTCAGACCGGCATTGGCCAGCGCCTGCCGGATCACCCGCCGCTGCGACGGGCCGTTCGGCGCGGTCAGCCCGTTCGAGGCACCGTCCTGGTTGACGGCACTGCCGCGCACGATCGCCAGGACCGGGTGCCCGTTCTTCCGGGCGTCCGAGAGGCGCTCCACCAGCAGCATGCCGACGCCCTCGCCCCAGGCCGTACCGTCCGCACCGGCCGCGAACGACTTGCACCGGCCGTCCGGCGCCAGCCCCTTCTGCCGGCTGAACTCGATGAACACCTCCGGGGTGGCCATCACCGCCACACCACCGACCAGGGCCAGCGAGCACTCACCGCTCCGCAGCGCCTGCACCGCCAGGTGCAGGCCGACCAGCGACGAGGAGCACGCGGTGTCCACCGTGACCGCCGGCCCCTCCAGGCCGAAGACGTAGGAGAGCCGGCCCGAAGCCACCGCGCCCGTGCTGCTGTTGTAGGTGTAGTCGTGGTACATCATCCCGGTGTAGACACCGGTGGCCGATCCGCGCAGCCCGGCGGGGTCGATGCCGGCGCGCTCGAAGGCCTCCCAGGAGGCCTCCAGCAGCAGCCGCTGCTGCGGGTCCATGATCAGCGCCTCGTTCGGCGAGATCCCGAAGAAGGCCGGGTCGAACTCCGCCGCGTCGTAGAGGAACCCACCGCTGCGGGTGATGGTGCTGTTCGGCCGCTCGGCGGTCGGGTCGTAGAGCCGGTCCGGCTCCCAGCCGCGGTTGTCCGGGAAGTCCCCGACCGCGTCCACCCCGTCGGCCACCAGCCGCCACAGGTCCTCCGGCGACCGGACCCCACCCGGGTAGCGGCAGGCCATCCCGACGATCGCAATCGGCTCGTCCGTGGCCGTGGTGGTCGCTACCACGGTGGCGGTCGCCTCGCCGGTACCGGTCAGCTCACCGGCCAGGTACTCGGCCAGCGCCACCGGGTTCGGGTAGTCGAAGACCAGGGTGGCGGGCAGCCGCAGCCCGGTCGCCTCGTTGGCCGCGTTGCGGAACTCGACCGCCGAGAGCGAGTCGAACCCGAGGTCCCGGAAGGCGCGTTCGGGATCGATCGCGGTCGCCTTGGCGTGGCCGAGCACGGCGGCCGCCTGGGCCCGGACCAGCTCCAGCACGGCGGCGGTCCGCTCCGCGGGCGCCAGCCCGGCCAGCCGGGTCCGGAGCGCGTCGGCCTGACCGCTGGCGCCGCCCGCAGTGGCGCGGCGGACCGGGCGGCGGACCACACCGCGCAGCAGCGGCGGCAGTTCGTCACCCGCCTGCTGCAACAGCTTGAGGTCCAATCGGATCGGCACCAGCAGGGCCTGGGCCAACTCGGTCGCAGTGTCCAGCAGTTCCAGGCCCTGCGCGGCCGAGATCGACTCGATCCCGGAGCGGTTGATCCGCTGCACGTCGGCCTCGGCTCCCATGCCGCCCTGCTCCGACTCCCACAGACCCCAGGCCAGCGACTGCGCGGGCAGGCCCTGCGCCTGCCGGTGCGCCGCCAGCGCGTCCAGGTAGGCGTTCGCGGCCGCGTAGTTGGCCTGACCGGCACCACCGAAGACACCGGCGGCCGAGGAGAAGAGGACGAAAGCGCCCAGCTCCTGACCTGCCGTCAGCTCGTGCAGGTTCCACGCCGCGTCCACCTTGGGCCGCAGCACCGCGTCCAACCGCGCCGGGGTGAGCGAGCCAACGATGCCGTCGTCCAGCACACCGGCCACGTGCACCACGGCAGCGAGCGACTGCCCGGCGAGCAGCGCCGCCACCGCGCCGCGGTCGGTGACGTCGCAGGCCGCAACCGCCACCTCCGCACCCAGCTCGCCGAGTTCGGCCACCAACTCCGGCATCCCCGCCGCCGCAGCACCGCGCCGGCTCACCAGCAGCAGGTCACGCACCCCACGCTCGGCCACCAGGTGCCGGGCCACCACCTGGCCCAGCGTGCCGGTCGCACCGGTCACCAGGACCGTGCCCTCGCCACCGAACGCGCTCGCCGGGGTGCTCTCCCCGACCGCCACCTTGGCCAGCCGGGGCACCGCCAGTCCGCCCTCGCGGACGGCCATCTGCGGCTCGTCCAGGGCGGTCAGCGCCGCCGGGTCGATGCTGCCGTCACTGTCCACCAGCACGAAGCTGCCCGGGTTCTCGGCCTGCGCGGAGCGGACCAGGCCCCAGACCGCCGCGCCCGCCAGGTCGGTGACCGGCTCACCGGGCAGCGCGACCGCGCCGTGGGTGAGCACCACCAACGGAGTCTCGTGCTCCTCCGCCAGCCAACCCTGGATCCGAGCCAGCGCCTCGGCCGTCGCAGCGTGCGCGGCGACCGCGTCCAACCCCGCCACCGGACGCCACACCGTCGGCTCCACCGCACCCGCCGGCACCGACGGCACCGGCAACGGCGACCAGTCGAGCTGGAAGAGCGCCTCGTGGTGGGCCGTCTGCGCGGCGGCCAACTGCTCGGCGGAGATGGCGCGCAGGGTGAGCGCCGCCACCGAGAGCACCGGGCGACCGGCCGGGTCGGCCACGGACAGCGCCAGACCGTCCCCGGCGCCGACCGGCCGCAGCCGGGCGCGCAGGGCGCCCGCGCCGGCCGCGTGCAGCGTGACGCCCTGCCAGGCGAACGGCAGCTTGGCGGTCGCCTCGGCCGCCGGGCGCAGCGCCAGCGCGTGCAGGCAGGAGTCCAGCAGCGCCGGGTGCAGGCCGTAGGCGGCGCCGTCGGCCTCGGTGGGCAGGGCGAGCTCGGCGTAGACCTCGTCGCCGAGCAGCCAGCCGGCCGTCAGGCCCTGGAAGACCGGGCCGTAGACCAGACCGGCCTCGGCGAGGTGGGCGTACAGCTCGTCGGTCGCCACCGGCCGGGCGCCGGCCGGCGGCCAGACGGAGGTGTCGAAGTCGCTCGCCCCGGCAGTTTCGGTCGCGGTGAGCAGACCGGTGGCGTGGCGGGTCCAGGCACCGTCGGCCGCGTCCTCGGCGCGCGAGTGGACGCTGACCGCGCGGGCGCCCGCAGCGTCCAGCGCACCCACCGCGACCTGGAGCTGCACGCCGCCCTGCTCGGGCAGCACCAGCGGTGCCTGCAGCGTGAGCTCGGCGAGGGTGCCGCAGCCGAGCTGGTCGCCGGCCCGGATCGCCAGTTCCACGAAACCGGTACCCGGGAAGAGCACCGTGCCGCCCACCGCGTGGTCGGCCAGCCAGGGCTGGGTGCCCGTGGACAGCCGGCCGGTGAAGAGCACACCGGCCTCCTCGGGCAGCGTGACCAGCGCACCGAGCAGCGGGTGCTCGGCGGCGTCCAGTCCGGCCCCGACCACGTCCCCGCCGGTGCCCGCCTGGTCCATCCAGAAGCGGCTGCGCTGGAAGGCGTAGGTCGGCAGGTCGATCCGCCGGGCGCCGGTGCCCGCGAAGTACGCGGCCCAGTCGACGGGGGCGCCCGCAGCGTTCAGGCGACCCAGGGCGCCGGCCAGCGTCACGGTCTCGTCGCGGTCGCGGCGGGTGGTGGCGACGAAGGTCAGGGCGGGGTCGTCCAGGCCCATCGGGGTCAGCGCCGCATCGGGGCCGACCTCCAGGAACCGGGTCACTCCATGGTTGGCCAGTGTGGTCAACGCGTCGGCGAACCGGACCGTGCCCCGTACATGGTTGACCCAGTACTCCACCGACGCCACATCATTGACCAGTGGGATCAAGGGTTGATTGATCGTCAACCCATTGACCACCGCGCGGAACTCGTCAAGCATCGGGTCCATCAATGACGAGTGGAACGCGTGCGACACCGTCAGGCGCTTGGTCCGACGGTCGGCGAAGTGCTCCGCCACCCGGTCGATCTCCGCCTCCGGGCCGGACAGCACCACCGCACGCGCACCGTTCACCGCGGCGATGTCGACACCGAGACCGGTGACCTCCTCCTCCGTGGCCTCCACGGCGAGCATCGCGCCACCCGCCGGCAACGCCTGCATCAACCGACCGCGCTCGGTGACCAACTTCGCCGCATCGGCGAGCGAGAAGACACCGGCCACGTGCGCCGCGGCGATCTCACCGATGGAGTGCCCGGCCAGATAGTCCGGCCTCACACCCCACGACTCCAGGAGCCGGAACAGCGCCACCTCGAACGCGAAGATCGCCGGCTGAGCGAACTGGGTCTGATGCAGCTGGTCCTCGCCACCGGGGTCCAGGTGCTCCGTCACCTCCGCCCAGGCCGCCGCGAACACCGGGAACGCCGCCGCCAACTCACGACCCATCCCCACCCGCTGCGACCCCTGACCCGTGAACAGGAACGCCGTCGCCCCAGCAGCACGCGACTCCACGCCGCCCCGGCCCTCGGCAACCGCCACCAGCGCCGCCAGCAACTCCTCGCGGCCCTCCCCCACCACCGCCGCACGGTGCTCGAACAGCGACCGCGCGGTAGCCAGTTCGTAGGCCACGTCCACCGGGACGAACTCCAGGCCCGCCAGGCGGTCCAGCAGCCGCGACGCCTGGGCCCGCAGCGCCTCGGGCGTACGGGCCGAGAGCACCCAGGGCGCGGGCGGCGCCGTCTCCGTCGGAGCCGGCTCGGCCGCTGCCGGAGCCTGCTCCAGGATCACGTGCGCGTTGGTGCCACTGATCCCGAACGAGGAGACCGCGGCGCGACGCGGCCGGTCCACGGCCGGCCACTCCCGAGCCTCGGTCAGCAGCTCCACCGCCCCCGCCGACCAGTCGACCTTCGACGACGGCGCATCCACGTGCAGCGTCATCGGCAGCACACCGTGCTCCATCGCCTGGACCATCTTGATGATCCCGGCCACGCCCGCCGCCGCCTGGGTGTGCCCCATGTTCGACTTGATCGAGCCGAGCCAGAGCGGCTCGCCGGCCCGCTCCTGACCGTAGGTGGCCAGCAGCGCCTGCGCCTCGATCGGGTCGCCCAGCACCGTCCCGGTGCCGTGCGCCTCCACCGCGTCGATCTGGTCGGCCGTCAGCTGTGCGTTCGCCAGCGCCTGCCGGATCACCCGCCGCTGGGCCGGACCGTTCGGCGCGGTCAGCCCGTTCGAGGCACCGTCCTGGTTGATCGCCGAACCCCGCACCACGGCCAGCACACGGTGCCCGTTGCGCCGCGCGTCGGAGAGCTTCTCCACCAGCAGCATGCCGACGCCCTCGCCCCAGGCGGTACCGTCGGCGCCGTCCGCGAAGGCCTTGATCCGGCCGTCGGTCGAGAGACCGCGCTGCCGGCTGAACTCCACGAAGGTGTCGGGGGTGGCCATCACCGCCACGCCGCCGGCCAGCGCGAGCGAGCACTCACCGCTGCGCAGCGCCTGCACCGCCCAGTGCAGGGCGACCAGCGAGGAGGAGCAGGCGGTGTCGATGGTGACCGCCGGACCCTCCAGGCCGAGCACGTAGGAGACCCGACCCGAGGCGATCGCACCGGTGTTGTTGTTGTTCGCGTAGTCGTGGTACATCATCCCGGCGAACACGCCGGTGGCCGAACCGCGCAGCGTCGCCGGGTCGATGCCCGCCCGCTCGAGCGCCTCCCAGGAGGCCTCCAGCAGCAGCCGCTGCTGCGGGTCCATGACCAGCGCCTCGTTCGGCGAGATCCCGAAGAAGGCCGGGTCGAACTCCGCCGCGTCGTGCAGGAATCCACCGCTCTTGGTGTAACTGGTGTCCGGCCGCTCCGAGTTCGGGTCGTAGAGTCGGCCCAGGTCCCAGCCGCGGTCGGTCGGGAACTCGCTGACCGCGTCCACCCCGTCGGCCACCAGCCGCCAGAGCGCCTCCGGCGAGTCCACGCCGCCCGGGTAGCGGCAGGCCATGCCGACGATGGCGATCGGCTCGTCGGTGGCGGTGGTGGTCGCCACCACCGTGGCCGCCGCCTCGCCGGTCCCGGCCACCTCGGCGGTCAGGTACTCGGCCAGCGCCACCGGGTTCGGGTAGTCGAAGACCAGGGTGGCGGGCAGCCGCAGACCGGTCGCCTCGCTGACGGCGTTGCGGAACTCCACGGCGGAGAGCGAGTCGAAGCCCAGGTCACTGAAGGCGTGGTGCGGCTCGACGGCCTGCGGGGAGGAGTGGCCGAGCACGGCCGCCGCCTGGGCCCGGACCACGTCCAGCACCGCTGCCAGCTGCTCGGCCGGGGCCAGTCCGGCCAGCCGGGCGCCGAGCACGGAGGCCGCCGCTGCGGCGCCACCGGCGGCAGCGCGGCGGGCCTTGCCGCGGACCAGACCGCGCAGCAGCGGCGGCAGGTCGTCACCGGCGGCCGCCAGCGCGGGCAGGTCGAGCCGGACCGCGAGCACCGCGGCGTCGGACAGGTCGCCGGCCGTGTCGAGCAGTTGGAGGCCCTCGGCGGGCGCGAGCGCGGCGACGCCGGAGCGGTTGATCCGGTCCAGGTCCGCCCCCGCACCCATGCCGCCGGCCTCGGCCGCCCACAGGCCCCAGGCCAGCGACTGGGCCGGCAGGCCCTGCGCGGTGCGGTGCAGGGCGAGCGCGTCCAGATAGGCGTTGGCAGCCGCGTAGTTGGCCTGACCGGGGGCGCCGAGCACGCCGGCGACCGAGGAGAACAGCACGAACGCCGTCAGGTTCTGATCGGCCGTCAACTCGTGCAGGTGCCAGGCCGCGTCCACCTTCGGGCGCAGCACGCCCGCCAGGCGCTCCGGTGTGAGGGAGTTGACCGTGCCGTCGTCCAGCACACCTGCCACGTGCACCACGCCGGACAGGCCCTCGACCGAGGAGACCAGCAGTTCGGCCGAGGCGCGGTCCGAGACGTCGCAAGCGGCAACGGCCACCCTGGCGCCCAGCGTGGTCAGTTCGGCCACCAGCTCGGGCATCCCGGCCGCCTCGGCACCGCGCCGACTGGCCAGCAGCAGCGAGCCGACCCCGTGCTCGGTGACCAGGTGCCGGGCCACCAGGCGGCCCAACGTGCCGGTGGCACCGGTCACCAGGACCGTGCCCTCGCCATCGAACGTGCTCGCCGGTTCGGACGGTTCGGCCGCAACGGCGATCCGGGCCAGCCTGGCCCGGTGCAGCGTGCCCTCGCGGACCACGCCCTGCCACTCGCCGGTGGCCAGCACTGCGGCCGGCGGCACGCTGCCGTCGCTGTCCAGCAGGACGAACCGCTCCGGGTTCTCCGACTGGGCCGAGCGGACCAGGCCCCAGACCGCCGCGCCCGCCAGGTCGGTGACCGGCTCACCGGGCAGCGCGACCGCGCCGTGGGTGAGCACCACCAACGGAGCCTCGTGCTCCTCCGCCAGCCAACCCTGGATCCGGGCCAGCGCCTCGGCAGTCGCAGCGTGCGCGGCGACCGCGTCCAAACCCGCCACCGGACGCCACACCGTCGGCTCCACCGCACCCGCCGGCACCGACGGCACCGGCAACGGCGACCACTCCAGGCGGTACAGGCTCTCGTGGAAGCTGGTCCGGGCGGCGGCCAACTGCTCGGGCGTCAGGGTGCGCAGGGTGAGCGCGGCCACCGACGCCACCGGCCGACCGGCCGGGTCGGCGAGGTCGAGCGCGACCTGGCCGTCGCCCTGCGGAGCGATCCGCAGGCGGACGGCGGCAGCACCCGTGGCGTGCAGTGCGACCCGCTCCCAGGCGAACGGCAGGGTGACCCCGTCGGTGCCGATCGCGCCGGTGAACGGGATCGCGTGCAGGCAGGCGTCCAGCACGGCGGGGTGCAGGCCGAACCGGGCCGCCTCGCCGGCCTCCGGCAGCGCCACCTCGGCGAACACCTCGGTGCCGCGCTGCCAGGCGGCGCGCAGGCCCTGGAAGGTCGGTCCGTAGCCCAGGCCGGCCTCGGCCAGGTTCGGGTAGAGCTCGGCC
Organism: Kitasatospora sp. NPDC058965; assembly: GCF_042741245.1. NCBI lineage: Bacteria > Bacillati > Actinomycetota > Actinomycetes > Kitasatosporales > Streptomycetaceae > Kitasatospora > Kitasatospora sp. NPDC058965. Next base: position 1,428 of record NZ_JBHYKG010000181.1, on the reverse strand, counting down.
AGGTCGATCGCCGCGGCGCCGACCGGCGGCCAGATCGCGGTGTCGAAGTCGGTGGTGGGCACCGCGGCCGAGACCAGGCCGGTGGCGTGCCGGGTCCACGGCAGGTCGGCCGACTCCTCGGCCGGGCGGGCGTGGATGCCGACCGGACGGGCACCGGCAGCGTCGGGTGCGCCGACCACCACCTGCAGCTGGACCGCCCCGTGCTCGGGCAGCACCAGCGGTGCCTCCAACGTCAACTCCTCCAGCGTGCCGCAGCCGACCTGGTCGCCGGCCCGGATCGCCAGTTCCACGAAACCGGTGCCCGGGAAGAGCACCGTGCCGCCCACCGCGTGGTCGGCGAGCCAGGGCTGCGCGGTGACCGAGAGGCGGCCGGTGAGGGTGACCTGCTCGGCGTCCGGCGCGCTCAGCACCGCGCCGAGCAGCGGGTGGTCGGGAGCGGTCAGGCCGACGGACGTGACGTCGGCGCTGCCGCTGCCCGAGCCGTCCCAGGCCTCCAGCCAGTAGTCCACCGAGTCCAGCCAGAACCGGCGGCGCTGGAACGCGTAGGTCGGCAGGTCGACGGCCCGAGCGCCGGTACCGGCGAAGAAGGCAGGCCAGTCGACGCCCGCACCGTTGGCGTGCAGGGCACCGACGCCGGCGAGCAGTTCGCGCACCTCGTCGCGGTCGCGGCGGGTGGTGGCGACGAAGGTCAGGGCGGGGTCGTCCAGGCCCATCGGGGTCAGCGCGGCGTCCGGGCCGACCTCCAGGAAACGGGTCACTCCATGGTTGGCCAGTGTGGTCAACGCATCCGCGAACCGGACCATGCCGCGTACATGGTTGACCCAGTACTCCACCGACGCCACATCATTGACCAGTGGGATCAAGGGTTGATTGATCGTCAACCCATTGACCACCGCACGGAAGTCCTCAAGCATCGGGTCCATCAGGGACGAGTGGAAGGCGTGGGAGACCGTCAGGCGCTTGGTCCGACGGTCGGCGAAGTGCTCCGCGACCCGGTCGATCTCCGCCTCCGGGCCGGACAGCACCACCGCACGCGCACCGTTCACCGCGGCGATGTCCACCCCGAGCCCAGAGACCTCCTCCTCCGTGGCCTCCACGGCGAGCATCGCGCCACCCGCCGGCAGCGCCTGCATCAACCGACCACGAGCCGTCACCAGCGTCGCCGCATCCGCCAGCGAGAACACCCCCGCCACGTGCGCCGCGGCGATCTCACCGATCGAGTGCCCGGCCAGGTAGTCCGGCCGCACACCCCAGGACTCCAGCAGCCGGAACAGCGCCACCTCGAACGCGAAGATCGCCGGCTGCGCGAACTCCGTCCGGTTCAACAACTCAGCATCGTCCAACGGCAGCTCCATCCCGATCGCCGCCGCCACCTCCGCCCACGCCGCCGCAAACACCGGGAACGCCGCCGCCAACTCACGACCCATC
>NZ_JBHYKG010000180.1:0-17154 GCF_042741245.1 Kitasatospora sp. NPDC058965 | reverse complement strand
GCTGCCGGTGGAGCGGCAGCGGCCGCGCCCGCAGGCGGGTGCCGGGCGGGGTCCGGGCTTCAGCTTCTTCGACCGCGGTGCGGCGGTGCGGGCGGCCGCTCCGGCGCCGTCGGTCGGCTCGGTGACCGAGCTGGGCGAGCAGCGCCCGCCGGTGGCGGAGCCGACCGGGCCGGCCGAGCCGGACCTGGCCGACGTGCTGGGCGACGAGGTGGCCGACACCGACCCCCGGGTGGTCGACCTGACCCCCGAGGACGAGACCGAGCTGCTGGACCTGGGCGAGCTGCGCCGCGGCCGGATCTGAGGCCCGCGCCGCGGCCGGGCGGGCCCCCGGGCCCGGCTCAGATCCGCGGGTAGCGGGCCAGCACGGTCCAGACGTGCGGGTTGTCGCCGAGCTGCGGGTGCAGGTCGATCAGGTCCGCCAGCACGTCCTGCAGGAAGTCCCGGGCCTCGCGGCGCAGCTCCTGGTGGCGGACCACCAGCGGCTCCTCGTCCAGCCAGGTCGCGGTGATCTCCACGTGGCCGAACCGGCGGGCGAACCGCAGCAGCTCGGTGTTCTGGGTGAAGTCCAGGTCGGCGGTGCGCAGCGCGGCCGCCCGGCTGCCGCGCGGGTCCTCGTCCAGCTGCTCCACGACGTCGCACAGGGCCCAGGCGAAGTCCAGCACCGGCACCCAGCCCCAGGCCGTGGAGAGTTCCAGCCGGTCCTCGGCGACGTAGACGTCCCCGCAGAACAGGTCGTGCCGCAGCGCCTGCACGGAGGCGGTGCGGTAGTCGGTCTGCGGGGGGTCGGGGATCCGCAGCGAGAGGGAGTAGCCGAGCTCGATCACGGGCTCATTTAACCGCGTGACGACGCGCGGCCCGGCCGGGGATGATGGGCCCATGCCCGAGCCGATCCGCGTCCGGGGTTCGGTGGTCGTTCCCGACGCCGAGCTCGTCTGGCGCTTCTCCAGGTCCAGTGGCCCCGGTGGCCAGCACGTGAACACCTCCGACACCCAGGTCGAGCTGCGCTACGACCTGGCCGCCTCCGCCGCGCTGCCCGAGGTCTGGAAGCAGCGCGCCCTGGAGCGGTTGGCCGGGCGGCTGGTGGACGGCAGGGTGCTGGTGGTGCGGGCCAGCGAGCACCGCTCGCAGTGGCGCAACCGCGAGGTGGCCGCCGCCCGGCTGGCCTCGCTGCTGGGCGAGGCGACCGCGCCGCCGCCCAAGACCCGCCGGCCGACCAAGCCCGGTCGCGGCCTGGTGGAGCGCCGGCTCTCCGACAAGCGGCACCGCTCCGAGCTCAAGCGTTCCCGCTCGGTGCCGCGCGGCGAGTGAGGGAGTGAACGGACGGGTGCCGGTCGCCGGTCAGCCGATCCGGCGGTAGTTGCCGCGGAAGTAGACCAGCGGCCGGCCGTCGGGGTCCGGGACCAGGGCCTGCAGCACCCGGCCGAGCACCAGGGTGTGGTCGCCCGCCGGTATCCGCTGCTCGGTGCGGCACTCGACGGTGGCCAGCGCCCCGGTCACCAGCGGCGCCCCGCTCAGCGGGCCCGCGGTGTGCGGGGTGTCCGCGAACAGCAGCCGGTCGCTCAGCCGCCCCTTCATGGCGAACCGGGCGGCCAGGGCCCGCTGGTCCTCGCCCAGCAGCGAGACCGCCCAGTGGTCCGACCGGGACAGCAGCTCGTCCATCCGGGAGTCCTCGCGCACCGAGATCAGCACCAGTGGCGGCTCCAGCGAGACGGACAGGAACGAGGTGGCGGTCATCCCGGCCGCCTCGCCGTCGTCGTCGACGGTCACCAGTGCCACCCCGGCGGCGAGCTGGGACAGGGCGGCCCGGAACTCGTCCGGTGTGGCGAGGGGGGCGGTCGGGTGCGGGGACGGGGACGGCGATGCCTGCGACAACGTGGACACGTACCGCACGGTAGCCCGCGAGCCGCCCCGCCGGTATCCGGCGGTGGTCCTAGGCCTCCAGACCCCCCGTGCGGGACGTCCACGACCGAACGGGAAGGAGGCCATCGCCGAATCGTGTCCGGGCATGACCGAGATGAACCGGGTTTGCCTGTCTATGCGTTCTGTGATTTGGGTCACAAGTGACGACCTATTGCTGACCGAGCGTGCCGATCGTTGTGCTCGCTGTGATTCAGTTCTTCTGGCAATCGGACGATAACCATCAAGACCTATCCGAAGAAGCCGGGGAGCCCCCGCATGGAAGCCGAGTCGGAGCCGTACGTCCGCCTGGCGACCCTCCGCACCTTGCACCGGGTCGTGGCGGACCTCAACGCTGCCCGCAGCCTGGCGGGCACGCTGCAGGCCGTGGTCGAGGGCTCGGTGCACGGGCTCGGCTTCGACGCCGCGGCGGTGAGCCTGGTGCGCCCGGACGGCGACCTGGTGGTGGCGGCCGTCTGGGAGTACGAGGAGCGCGAGTACGGCGGGCCCTCGGTGCTGCTCGGCCAGATCGGCTCCCGGGAGTCCTGGGACCGGCTGCTGGCGGTGGCCGACCACTGGGGCACGCTGCGCTTCCTGCCGCACGACCGCGGCTGGGCGGTGGGCCCGGACATCCCGCGCTGGACCGGGGACGGCCCGCTGCCGGTCTACGCCAACGACTGGCACCCCGAGGACGGGCTGCTGGCCCCGATGTACAGCGCCGGCGGGGACCTGCTCGGCGTGCTCAGCGTGGACCGCCCGCGCAGCGGCAAGCGCCCGGGCGCGTGGACCCGCGAGGCGCTGGAGATGTTCTCGCTGCAGGCCTCGATCGCGATCGGCAACGCCCGGCTGCGGGCCGAGATGCAGCGCGCGCTGGCCCGGCTGGAGAAGGAGCAGCAGGCGCTGCGGGCCAGCGAGGAGAGCTTCCGGCAGGCCTTCGAGTACGCCCCGAGCGGGATGGCCATCACCGAGCTGCACGGCGCCGCCCGCGGCCAGCTGACCCGGGTCAACGACGCGCTGTGCCGGCTGCTCGGCCGCCCGCGGGCCAGCCTGCGCCACCAGAGCTTCCTGGACCTGGTGCACCCGGAGGACCGCAGCCTGCTGGAGCGCACCAGTGCCGAGAGCGGCCGGGCCGAGCTGCGGCTGGCCCGGCGCGACGGCGGCTACCAGTGGGTCTGCCTGCGCAACTCGATCGTGGCCGACGCCGCCGAGGGCCCGAGCTTCCTGCTCACCCACGTCGAGGACATCGAGGAGCGCAAGCGGCACGAGCTGCAGCTGGCCCACCGGGCCAGCCACGACGCGCTCACCGGCCTGCCCAACGGGGCCGAGCTGCGGGCCCGGCTCGGCCGCCGGCTCTGCGCGCTGCCGCAGGGCCCGGGCGGGGCGGCGGCGCACGGGGCCGCCGGACCGGCCGGCTGCGCGCTGGAGGGAGCCGCCCCGGCGCACGCCTCGGCGGGCTTCTACGGGCCGCACAGCCCGCGGTCGGGGTCGGACGTCCCGGCCTGGGTCGGCGGGCCGCTGGCGGGCGATTACGGGGACGCTGAGGCCGCGGCCCGCTCCACCGTCGTGCACGGCTACGCCGAGCGCGGCGTGCCGGTGCCCGAGCACCCGCAGCACGCGCACCCGCAGCACGCGGCCCCGGCCCACGCCGGCGAGCAGCACGTGCACGCGGTGGTGCCGGGCGATCCGGAGACCGCGCCGGAGGCCTGGCCCGGCCCGCCCCCCGGTTCGCTCGGTCCCGGCCACCGCAGCGGGCCGCCGAAGGGCCTCGCGGTGCTCTTCTGCGACCTGGACGGCTTCAAGTCGGTGAACGACCGGTTCGGCCACAACGCCGGCGACGCGGTGCTGGTGGAGGTGGCCCGGCGGCTGCAGCAGGTGGTCCGCGAGGGTGACACGGTGGCCCGGCTCGGCGGCGACGAGTTCGTGGTGCTGGCCGACGGGATCAACCAGGACGAGGCGGCCGACCTGGCGGTGCGGCTGCGCAACGCGATCGTGCCGCCGATGCGGATAGCCGGGCGGGTGATGCGGGTCGGGGTGAGCCTGGGGATCGGCTGGGCCGGCTGCGGGATGAGCATCGACGAGGTGCTGCACCAGGCCGACAAGCGGATGTACGACGAGAAGCGGGCCCGGGGCGGCGCGGTGCGCGGCGCCCGCGGCGAGCGCTCGCACCGGCGCGCGGTCTGAACCCCTGTAGGGTGCCGGGGGCGGCGGGTCACCTGGGCCCGGCGACCAGGACCGGCAGTGGGGAGTGACCAGCGCGATGACGGCCAGCAGCCACGGGCCCGAGGAGGCCGACGGCCGGACCCCGCAGGAGGAGGACCCGTTCGGGTACCTCTACCGTCCGGCCGAGGGCGAGGACGCGGCCGCCCAGCCGCGCACCGCCTACCGCCCGATGGAGGTGGGCCGCGCCCAGTACGGCCAGCAGCCCTACGGGCAGCAGTCGTACGGCCAGCAGCCGCCCCGCCCGCAGCAGCCCCAGCCGCCGCGCGGTCCGGGCGGCGACGCGACCACCCAACTGCCGCACCAGCAGTCCCGGTACGCCGAGCGGTCCCGCCCGCAGCCCGGCGAGGTGGAGCCGCGCGGGCGCGGCAAGGGCCCGGTGATCGGCGTGGTGGCGGTGGTCGCGGCGATCGCGATCGGCTCCGGCATCGCGCTCTCCGGCAACGACGGCAAGACCAAGGACAACGCGGGTCCGGGCCCGGCCACCAGCGCGGGGCACGCCTCCCCGTCCGCGAGCGGCTCGCCCGGGGCCTCGGCCAGCGCCGCCCCGAGCGCCACCGCGCCCGGCGTCAGCTTCCTGGACGCGGCCAAGGCGCAGGCCCAGGGCGCCCAGCTCGCCGCCACCGTGAAGGGCGCGATCTCGGCCGACGGCAGCTACCTGACGCTCCAGCAGGGGGCCTCCGCCACCTGGACGGTGACGGTGCCGACGGCCGGTCAGTACAAGTTCTGGATCCACTACAGCAACAACGGCGACCCGGTGAAGACCGCGGTCACCGTGAACGGCCAGGACCACCCGGGCGGCACCACGTTCAAGAGCTGGAGCAAGGGCGGCGACCCGTCGCAGGCCTGGTCCTACACGAACATATGGCCCCAGCTGCAGGCCGGCACCAACGCGATCACCGTCTCCCCGGCCGGCGGCCCGGTCCTGGTGGACCAGGTCGCCGTGACCGGGATGGACGCCAACGGCGGCTACCCGACGGCCTCGGCCACCGGCTGACTGTCCGTCAGGGCCACCACCGCCGCGAGCTGCGCGACGGTGGCGGCCATCGCGGCCCGGGCCGGGGCCAGCACCTTGCGCGGGTCGACCGCCTCCGGGCGCTCGGCCAGCGCGGCCCGCAGCGCCGGGGTGAAGGCGGTGTTCAGCGCCGTGCCGATGTTCACCTTGACCAGGCCGGCCGCCACCGCGGCGCGCAGGTCGGCGTCCGGCACCCCGGAGCTGCCGTGCAGCACCAGCGGCACCGGGACGGCCGCGGCCAGCCGCGCGATCAGCGCGTGGTCCAGCGCGGCGGTGCGGCTGGTCATCGCGTGCGAGCTGCCGACCGCCACGGCCAGGGCGTCCACCCCGGTCGCGGCGACGTAGGCGGCGGCCTCGGCGGGGTCGGTGCGGGCGCCGGGGGTGTGCGCGGGCAGCGGGGGCTCGCCGTCCTTGCCGCCGACCCGGCCGAGCTCGGCCTCCAGGTGCAGGCCGTGCCGGTGCGCGAAGGCGGCCGCCTCGGCGGTGGCCGCGACGTTCTCGGCGTGCGGCAGCGCGGAGGCGTCGAACATCGCGGACGAGAAGCCGGCCGCGGGTGCGGCTCGCAGCAGCTCGAAGTCCTCGACGTGGTCCAGGTGGAGCGCGGCGGGCACCGCGCAGCCGGCCGCGACCTCGGCGCAGGCCCGGGCCAGCGGCAGCAGCCGGCCGCCGTGGTAGGCCACGGCGTTCTGGCTGATCTGCAGCACCACGGGGGTGCCGGCGGCCTCGGCGCCGGCGGCGATCGCCTCGGCGTGCTCCAGGGTGATCACGTTGAAGGCGGGCAGGCCGCGGCGGTCGGCGGCGGCCCGCGCGAGCAGGTCGGCGGTACGGGCGAGTGGCATGGGTGTCCCTCGGGAGGTGTACGGGTGCGGTGGCGCCGCACGCCTCCCGAGGGAAACCCGAGTCAGACTCGGGTCGACCGGGAGAAGCGCTCGGCGCCCTTGACCCACTCGCCGCGGCGGACCACGGCGACCAGGTCGTAGCTCTCGGAGTCGAGGACCGCCAGGTCGGCGTTCTTGCCGACGGCCAGCGAGCCGATCGAGTCGGCCAGCCCGAGCAGGGCGGCCGGGGTGGTGGAGACGGACTGCACGGTCTGGGCCAGGCTCAGCCCGTTGACCAGGACCGAGCGCCGGAAGGCGACGTCCAGGGTGAGCGTGGAGCCGGCGATCGAGCCGCCCTCCACCAGCCGGGCCACGCCGTCCTCCACCCGGACCTGCAGCGGTCCCAGCGGGTAGAGGCCGTCGCCCATGCCGGCCGCGCCCATCGCGTCGGTGATCAGCGCGACCCGCGCGGCGCCGGCCGTGCCGTAGGCCAGGTCCAGCACCGAGGGGTGCAGGTGGACACCGTCGTTGATCAGCTCGACGGTGACCCGCTCGTCCTCCAGCAGCGCCACGATCGGGCCGGGCGCGCGGTGCTGGATGCCGGGCATCGCGTTGAACAGGTGGGTGGCGACGGTGGCGCCGGCCTCGATCGCCTCCAGGGTCTTGGCGTAGTCGGAGTCGGTGTGGCCGACCGCGGCGATCACCCCGAGGTCGGTCAGCATCCGCACCGAGTCCAGGCCGCCGGGCAGCTCCGGCGCCAGCGTGACCATCCGGGCGGTGCCGCGGGCGGCGTCCACCAGCTTGCGCACCAGCGCCGGGTCGGGGTCGCGCAGCAGGTCGGGGCGGTGCGCGCCGCAGCGCCCCGGCGAGATGAACGGGCCCTCGAAGTGGACGCCGGCCAGCACCCCGTCCTCGACCAGCTCGGACAGCACCGCGGCCTGCCGGCACACCTCGTCGATCTCCCCGGTGACGGTGGAGGCGATCGTGGTGGTGGTGCCGTGCTCCAGGTGGGTCCGGGCCGCGGTCAGCGCCTCCTCGGCGCTGCCGGAGGCGTAGGAGGCGCCGCCGCCGCCGTGCACGTGCAGGTCGACGAAGCCCGGGACCACCGTGTACCCGGTCAGGTCGAGGTCGCCGGCCGTCGGTTCACCGCCGATCTCGGTGATGGTGGTGCCCGAGAAGGCCAGCCGGCCGTTCTCGACCACGCCCCCCGGCAGGACCAGCCGGGCTCCGGCCAGTGCGACACGCGGCTGTGCCGCAGGATTCAAAGCCGCGTCCGCGGTCACGCGGTCACCTCCGTCGAGAGCAGGTCCCAGGCGAGCAAGCCGGCGCCCAGGGCGGCAGCGGTGTCTTTGAGCATGGCCGGAACGACCTTCGGGGGCATCTGGAAGGTCAGCCGCTCGGTCACCGCTGCGTGCAGGGGAGTGAAGAGCGTGTCACCGGCCTCGGCCAGCCCGCCGCCGACGATCACCGTCGACGGGTCGAGCAGGCTCTGCGCCAGCACGATGCCGTCCGCGAGGGCGTCGACCGCGCGCTGCCAGACCGCCAGCGCCGCCGGATCGCCGGCGTCGACCGCCTGCGCGCAGGCGGCCGCGTCGGCGGCCGGGTCGCCGCTGGCCTCGGCCCAGGCCCGGGAGACCGCGGAGGCCGAGGCCAGCGTCTCCAGGCAGCCGCGGGCGCCGCAGCCGCAGGCCGGACCGCCGGGACGGACCACCACGTGGCCGATCTCGCCGCCGTAGCCGTGCGCGCCGGCCTCGATCCGCCCCCCGATCCCGATCGCGCCGGCGATGCCGGTGCCCAGCGCGATGAAGAGGAAGCGGTCCACCCCCTGACCGGCGCCGATCCGCCCCTCGGCCAGTCCGCCGGAGCGGACGTCGTGGCCGAGGGCGACGGGCAGTCCGCCGAGGCGCTCGCCGAGCAGCTTGCGCATCGGCAGGTCGCGCCAGCCGAGGTTGGCCGAGAAGACCGCGATCCCGTTCTTCTCGTCGATCGTCCCCGGCACGGCGACCCCGGCCGCGAGCGGGCCGTGGCCGAATCGGCTGCGGCCCTCCTCGGCGAGGTCGGCGGCGAAGTCGAGGATGGTGGCGACCACGGCGTCCGTTCCGTGCTCCCGCCCGGTCGGTCGGCGTGCTTCGAACAGCACGGAGCCGTCCTGGGCGAGCAGCGCGGCCTTCATGCCGGTGCCGCCTACATCGAGTGCGATGACGTGCTTCACGGGGGACAGTTTCCCTTGACCGAGGAGGAGAGGTCTAGTCCAGTGGTCGTATTGGTCTGAGCCACGGAGGGTGAGCTTGGTCGCTCCCCGGCGGTGGTCCGTCCTGCCGGGTGTTCCCCGCGCGGGTCGCCGCTACCCGGTCAGAGCTGCACCGACCTGGTCAGCGAGCGGGGATTGTCGACATCCAGACCGCGGGCGCCGGCCACGGCCACCGCGAGCCGGTGCACCCGGACCAGGTCGGCCAGCGGGTCCAGGCCGCCGGCCTGCGAGTCGGCCACCAGGTGGCCGCCGGTGCGGGCGACGTCCCGGTCCAGGCCGGCCGGCAGGGTGCCGAACATCCAGGCGGCGCGGCCGGGCGAGGTGATCGCGATCGGGCCGTGCCGGTACTCCATCGCCGGGTAGGCCTCGGTCCAGAAGGCCGCCGCCTCGCGCATCTTCAGCCCGGCCTCCAGGGCCAGGCCGTTGGTCCAGCCGGCGCCCAGGAAGGTGATCTGATCGGCCGTCAGCACCGCGTCGGGCAGCGGCTCGGCCAGCGCCCGCTCGGCGTCCGCGGCGGCCTGCGCCACGGTGCCGGTGCCCGCGGGCCGGGCGTCCTCGGCCTCCAGGTGCGCGCGCAGCAGGGCGAGCGCGGTGGTGGCGAACCGGGTCTGCACCACCGAGCGCTCGTCGGCGAAGTCCAGCACCACGGTCCGGTCGGCGGCGGTCATCACCGGGGTGGCCGGGTCGGCGGTCAGCGCGGTGGTGGCCACCGTGCCGCGCAGCCGCTCCAGCAGGGCCAGCACCTCGGTGGTGGTGCCGGACCGGGTGATCGCCACCACCCGGTCGTAGCGCCGCCGGTGCGGGAACTCCGAGGCCGCGAAGGCGTCGGTCTCGCCGTGCCCACCGGCCTCGCGCAGCGCGGCGTAGGCCTGGGCCATGAACCACGAGGTGCCGCAGCCGACCACGGCCACCCGTTCCCCGCGCTGCGGCAGCGCGCCGGCGGCCGGGCCGGCCAGTGCGGCCGCGCGGCGCCAGCAGTCCGGCTGGGTGGCCAGTTCTTCGGCGGTCAGTGAGCTGTCGGTGGCGGTCATGCCAGGGCGCCCCTCTCGTCTCTGCGTGAAACTGATTGATTTATAGCTCTTTCGCGCACGATTGCGCAATCCCCTGGGAGAGGTCCGAACCGCCCTCCGGTCCGTGCCCCGGCTGTGCGACGCTGTCTCATCACCTGCCGGTCGACCTTGAGGGAAGGCACTGCGTGTCCAGATACGAACGGTGGAACGGACTGCTTGAACTCCTGGCCGACCGCGGCAAGTTGGAGGTCGAGGAGGCGGCGGCCGCGCTCGGCGTGTCGGCCGCGACGATCCGCCGGGACCTGGACCAGCTGGCCCGTCAGCAGATGGTCACCCGCACCCGCGGCGGTGCGGTGGCGCACAACGTCTCCTACGACCTGCCGCTGCGGTACAAGACCGCCCGCAACGCCGGCGCCAAGCAGCGGATCGGCCAGGCGGTGGCGGGGCTGATCGCCCCCGGCGAGGTGGTCGGGCTGAACGGCGGCACCACCACCACCGAGGTGGCCCGGGCCCTCGCGGTGCGCCCGGAGCTGACCGACCGGGCCGAGGCCGGGGCCGGCCAGCCGCTCACCGTGGTGACCAACGCGCTCAACATCGCCAACGAACTGACGGTCCGTCCGTCCGTGAAGATCGTGGTCACCGGCGGGGTGGCCCGTCCGCAGTCGTACGAGCTGATCGGCCCGCTGGCCGCCACCGTGCTCGGCGAGCTCACCCTGGACGTCACCGTGCTCGGGGTCGACGGGCTGGACGTGAAGGTCGGCGCCACCGCGCACCACGAGGGCGAGGCCAGCGTCAACCGGCTGCTGGCGGAGCGGGCCCGCAAGGTGGTGGTGGCCGCCGACTCCTCCAAGCTCGGCCGGCGCGCCTTCGCCCGGATCTGCCCGCTGGACGGCATCGACGTGCTGGTCACCGACGAGGCGGTGGACGAGGAGCTGGCGGCGGCCGTCGCCGACGCCGGGGTCCGGGTCCTGACGGTCTGACAGCCGATCGAGACCGGCGTTGCGCCCCGCGCAACGCCGGCGGGCAACTCGGTAACGTTCGGTGACTCTGGTGTAGACCACAGCGGCGCGGTTTGGAAACCTTCTGGCCACCTTCCCCACCCTCGCCCGAAGGCGGTCAGCTCCCTTGAAGTCCCGGCTCAGTGCTGCCCTGGCGAGCAGCGTGCTGCTGCTCTCCGGCTGCGGCGTCCTCGGTATCGGCGGCGACGACCAGGTCACCCTCAAGCTGGTGGCCGCCGACTACGGGGACAACCCCGGCAACAGCTCCCAGCACTACTGGGACGACCTGGCACAGAAGTTCCAGGCCACCCACCCGAAGATCAAGGTCTCGGTCCAGGTGATCAACTGGACCGACATCGACGGCGCGGTCGCCACCATGATCAAGGCCGGCCACTCGCCGGACCTGGTGCAGACCGGCGGCTACGCCGACCAGGTCGCGGCCGGCCGGCTCTACCCGGCCCGCGACGTGCTCTCGATGGACACCGAGGCCAACCTGCTGGACGCCTTCAACCGGGCCGGCCAGGTGCTCGGCACCCAGTACGGCATCCCATTCGTCTCCTCCTCGCGGACCTTCTTCTACAACAAGGCGATCTTCGCCAAGGCCGGCATCAGCAAGCCGCCGGCCAGCTGGGCCGACCTCAAGGCGGACGCCGCGCTGATCAAGGCCAAGGTGCCCGGGGTGATCCCGTACGCGCTGCCGCTCGGGCCCGAGGAGGCCCAGGCCGAGTCGATGATGTGGACCATGAGCGGCGGCGGCGGACTGACCGACGACGCCGGCGTCTACACCCTGGACAGCCAGCAGAACGAGGACACCTTCAACTGGCTCAAGGCCAACCTGGTCGACCCCCGCCTGACCTACCCCGACCCGGGCACGGTGGGCCGGGCCACCGCCTTCGACGACTTCGCCAAGGGCAAGGTGGCGATGCTCAACGGCCACCCGGCGCTGGTGCAGAAGGCGCAGAACGGCCACATCGACTACGGCACCGCGCCGATCCCGCGCAAGGACCCGCAGGCCAAGGACCGCACCCTGGGCGTGGCCGACTGGATGATGGCGCTGCGCGCCAACAACCACCGCAGCCAGATCCGGGACTTCCTCAACTTCGTCTACAGCAAGGAGAACACCCTCGCCTTCGACGAGGAGTACAACCTGCTCCCGGTCACCCAGGACACCCTGGACGAGATGACCAACAGCGGCAAGCACCCCGACCTCAAGCCCTTCCTGGACGCGCTGCCGAACGCCAACTTCTACCCGCTCGGCGACCCCGCCTGGGACACGGTCAGCGGCCGGGTGAAGACCGACATCGGCAAGGCGGTCAAGGGCGACCCCGGCCCGGTGCTGAGCGCGCTGCAGCAGTTCGCCGAGGAGGAGTCCAAGCGGCAGCGGGTGCAGTAGGCACAATGGCCGGGTGACGGAACTGACCGAACGGGAGCAGGCGGTGCTGGCCCTGGAGGCCCGGACCTGGCGCACCCAGGGCGCCAAGGAGCAGGCGGTCCGCGAGCAGCTGGGCGTCTCGGCGACCCGCTACTACCAGCTGCTCAACGCCCTGCTGGACCGGCCCGAGGCGCTCGCCGCGCAGCCGGTGCTGGTCAACCGGCTGCGCCGGATCCGCGAGGCGCGCCGGGCCGAACGCTGAGGGTTAGCCCGGCGGCCGCCCCGGGTAGGTTGGCGGCCATGGGCATCGCGCTGGAACCGACCACCCCCGCCGGCCGGGCGGGCCTGGCCGCACTGCTGGCCGATCCGGCCGGCGCCGTGCTCGCCTTCGACTTCGACGGCACCCTGGCCCCCATCGTCGCCGACCCCGAGCAGGCCCGCGCGCACCCCGGCGCGGCCCCGGCGCTGGCCCGGCTGGCCCCGCTGACCCGCGCGCTCGCCGTGGTCACCGGCCGCCCGGCGCTCGGCGCGGTGCGGCTCGGCGGCTTCGACCGGCACCCCGGCCTGGGCGGCCTGGTGGTGCTGGGCCACTACGGCGCCGAGCACTGGGACGGCGCCACCGGCAAGCTCACCGCCCCGCCGCCGCCCCCCGGGGTGGCCGCGGTCCGGGCCGAACTCCCGGGCCTGCTGGCCGGGCTGGCGGCGCCCGCGGGCACCGCGATCGAGGACAAGGAGCGCTCGCTGGCGGTGCACACCCGGCGCACCGCGGAGCCGGACGCGGCGCTGGCGCGGCTGCGCGGACCGCTGGCCGAGCTGGCCGCCCGGCACGGCCTGGTGGTCGAACCGGGCCGGATGGTGCTGGAGCTGCGCCCGCCCGGCGTGGACAAGGGCGCGGCGCTGACCGGCCTGCTCGCCGAGCGGGGCGCCCGCGCGGTGCTCTACGCCGGCGACGACCTGGGCGACCTGGCCGCCTTCGCGGCCGTGGAGCGGCTGCGCGGCGAGGGCCTGCCCGCGCTGCTGGTGGCCAGCGGCCCGGTCACCGGCGAGCCGCCGGTGCGCGAGGTGGCCGAGCGGGCCGACCTGGTGGTGCCCGGGCCGGCCGGGGTGGTCGAGCTGCTGGAGGCGCTGGCTCAGGAGTTCAGCGCGGCCAGCTGATCCAGGAACCACTGCTGCGGCGAGAGCGCGGTGGCCGCGGCGGCCAGCCGCTTGGTCCGCTCGGTCCGCTCGGCCGGGGGCATCGACAGCGCCCGGTGCAGCGCCTCGGCGGTGCCCAGCACGTCGTACGGGTTGATGCCGATCGCGTCCTCGGCCAGCTCCGCCCAGGCGCCCGCCTCGTGGGACAGCACCAGCGCGCAGCCCGCCTCGGAGACCACCGGGACCTCCTTGGCCACCAGGTTCATGCCGTCCCGGATCGGGTTGACCAGCGCCACGTCGGCCAGCCGGTAGGCGGCCAGCGAGCGGGCGAAGTCGTCCTCGACCTGGAGTATCAGCGGCTGCCAGTCGGCGGTGGCGAACTCGGCGTTGATCTCCTCGCTGATCCGGCGCACCGCCGCGGTGTACTCGCGGTACTCCGCCAGGTCCTGCCGGGACGGGTAGGCGAAGGCGACGTGCACCACCTCGCCGCGCCACTGCGGCCGGCTGCGCAGCAGGTGCCGGTAGGCGAGCAGGCCGCGGACGATGTTCTTGCTCAGTTCGGTGCGGTCCACCCGGACGACGGTGCGCCGCGGCCCGACCGCGGCCCGCAGCGCCGCCAACCGCTCGTCCACGTCCGCCCGGTGCGCCCGCTCGCGCAGGAACTCGCCGTCCGCGCCCAGGCTGTGCACGCCGAGCCGGGTGCGGCGGCCGTCGAAGGCGACCGTCAGCGCGTCGCGGTCCACCTCGGCGCCCAGCACGTCGGCGCAGCAGTCGGCGAAGGCCAGCGCCCAGCGGCGGGTGTGGAAACCGGCCCGGTCGGCACCCAGCACGCCGGTGAGCACCGCGCGGGCCTGCTCGTCGGGCAGCAGCCGGAAGTAGTCCACCGGGGCCCACGGGATGTGCAGGAAGTAGCTGATCCGCAGATCCGGCCGGAGCTCGCGCAGCAGCGCCGGGACCAGGGTCAGGTGGTAGTCCTGCACCAGCACCGCGGCGCCCGGCGCGGCCTCGGCGGCCAGCGCCTCGGCGAAGGCCCGGTTGTAGGCGGTGAAGCCCTGCCAGCGCTGCGCGGCCGCGGCGTCGAAGGCCGGGTCGGTCGGGGTGTTGTAGAGCATGTGGTGCAGGAACCACAGGGTGGAGTTGGCCACCCCGTTGTAGGCCTGGTCGAAGACCTCGGGGTCGATGTCCAGCATCCGCACGGCCTGCCCGCCGACGTCGAAGCCGCCGCGGTCCAGCCGGCCCTGGGGCGAGCGCCGGACGGCCTCGCGGTCGGCGTCGCCGAGTGCGGCGCAGACCCAGACCGCGTGCGGGTCGTCGATCGCGGAGAGCCCCGAGACCAGCCCGCCGCCCCCGCGGCGCAGGGTCAGCGCACCGTCCGGGCCGCTGCTGAACGAGACCGGCCCCCGGTTGGAGGCCACCAGGACGCGCGCGGTCGTGAGATCGGCCATGCTCTCAACCTTGCCGGGGATCTCCGGCGGCAAACCCGGCGCGAGAAGTCGAGTACTCCGGCAGGTCGATCATCGGGGGCCGCTCGGTGGCCGCCACCGCGTGGCTGCGGGGCCGGAAACCGCCGGTTCCCGGGTCCCGGTCGAACTGGGTGAGCACCGGGCGGGCCAGGTCGTCGGCGGCCTTGAGGCGGTGGGTCCGGTCCAGCCGTTCCAGCGCGGTGCGGTAGATGGTGGCGGCCATCCGGCCCAGTGCCTGGCTGTCCTGGTGCCGGTGGTGGCGCACCCCCACGTCGACCTGGGCCAGCGCGTCCAGCCCGACCAGCTCCAGCGCGTCCACCAGCAGGCCCAGCTCCACCCCGTAGCCGGTGGGGAAGTGCAGCCGCTCCAGCAGCGAGCGGCGGGCCGCGTACTCGCCGCCCAGGGGCTGCACGAAGCCGGCCAGCAGCGGCCAGTGCAGGTTGAGCAGCGGCCGGGCCACCAGCTCGGTCACCCGGCCGCCGCCGGCCGCCACCACCGCGCCGCCGGCCTCCAGCGGCCGGTCGTACATCGCCTTGACCAGCTGCAGCCCGGGATCGGTGAGCAGCGGGCCGACGATCCCGGAGACGAAGGCCGGGTCGAACTCGCGCAGGTCGGCGTCGATGAAGCAGACGATCGCGCCGCCGGTCACCAGCAGCGAGCGCCACAGCACCTCGCCCTTGCCGGGCACCGGTGCCAGCCGCGGCAGGATCGCGTCCCGGTGCACCACCCGGGCGCCGGCCGCGGCCGCCACCTCGGCGGTCCGGTCCACCGAGCCGGAGTCGACCACCACCAGCTCGTCCACCAGCGGCAGCCGCTCCATCAGCTCGCGCCGGATCACCTCGACGATGCCGCCCACCGTGGACTCCTCGTCCAGCGCCGGCAGCACCACGCTGACCGTGCCGGCCGCGCCCGCCGCGCGCTTGGCGGCCAGCAACTGCTCGGCGGGCCGGTCGGCCGCGGTCCAGGACCGCCGGCGCAGCCAGTCGGAGGCCTCCGGCAGCAGCGCGTCCTCCTGGGGGCGCCCCCGGCCGAGGGCTGGGGGAAGCTCGGCAGGCAAAGTCTCACTCCTCGTATGGCTCGTCTCGCACCTCGGACGGTCGGGCTCAGTCGCCCGCCCTTCCGTTACAGTCTTCGTACTGCGTTCCGACCTTCGCACAGCGGGGTCGGCCAGAGCGCAGGACCACAACTTCACAGAGCTCATCCAGAGGGACTGAGGGAACGGCCCGTTGACGTCCCGGCAACCTTCCTGGCCGGCCTGTAGCAGGCCCCGGCGGGACAGGTGCCAATTCCGTCCTGTGGCGCGCCCGCGTCACGGGGAAGATGAGGAGAGAGGCCTCCGCCATCATGGCTACCGCTACCCCTGTCGAGCCGTCCGTCGACCTCGGCCCCGCCGCCCGGCTGTCCTGTCGTGAGTGCGGCACCAAGTTCCCGCTCGGTCCGAACTTCGCCTGCCTCGAGTGCTTCGGTCCGCTGGAGATCTCCTACGACTACAGCGGCTACGACCCCGAGGAGCTGCGCAAGCGGATCGAGGCCGGTCCCGCCTCGATCTGGCGCTACGCGCCGCTGCTGCCGGTGCCGGCCGACGTGGCCACCAAGCCCAACCTGAACCCCGGCTGGACCCCGCTGGTCAAGGCCGACAACCTGGGCCGTGAGCTCGGCTTCACCGCCCAGCTGCACATCAAGGACGACTCGGGCAACCCGACCCACTCGTTCAAGGACCGCGTGGTGGCCTGCGCCATCGAGGCGGCCCGGGTGTTCGGCTTCACCACGCTGTCCTGCTCGTCGACCGGCAACCTGGCCGGCGCGGTGGGCGCGGCCGCGGCCCGCGCGGGCTTCCGCTCCTGCGTCTTCATCCCGCACGACCTGGAGCAGGCGAAGGTCGTGATGGCCGGGGTCTACGGCGGCGAGCTGGTCGGCATCGAGGGCAACTACGACGACGTGAACCGGTTCTGCTCGGAGCTGATCGGCGACCCGAGCGGCGAGGGCTGGGGCTTCGTCAACGTCAACCTGCGGCCGTACTACGGCGAGGGCTCCAAGACGCTGGCCTTCGAGATCTGCGAACAGCTCGGCTGGCGGCTGCCGGAGCAGATCGTCATCCCGATCGCCTCGGGCTCCCAGCTCACCAAGATCGACAAGGGTCTGCAGGAGCTGATCAAGCTCGGCCTGGTCGAGGACCGCCCGTACAGGGTCTTCGGTGCCCAGGCGGCCGGCTGCTCGCCGGTCTCCACCGCGTTCAAGGCCGGCCACGACGTGATCCGCCCGGTCAAGCCGGACACCATCGCCAAGTCGCTGGCGATCGGCAACCCGGCCGACGGCCCGTACGTGCTGGACATCGCCCGGCGCACCGGCGGCGCGGTGGAGGACGTCACCGACGCCGAGGTGGTGGCCGCGATCAAGCTGCTGGCCCGCACCGAGGGCATCTTCGCCGAGACGGCCGGCGGCGTGACCGTCGGCGTGCTCAAGAAGTTGGTCGAGAACGGTGTGCTGGACCCGTCGAAGGAGACCGTGGCGATCAACACCGGTGACGGTCTGAAGACCCTCGACGCGGTGGCCGACGCCGGCTTCAGCGCGACCATCCGGCCCACCCTGGACTCGTTCCGCGCCGCCGGCCTCGGCTGAGCCCAGCACCGCCCCCACCCGAAGGAGGACCCGCATGACCGCCACCGTCCGCATCCCGACCATCCTGCGCCCGTACACCGACGGCGCGGCCGAGGTGAGCGCCGAGGGCGCCACCCTGGCCGAGGTGGTGGCCGACCTGGAGCAGAACTACACCGGCATCAGCGCCCGGATCCTGGACGACACCGGCAAGCTGCGCCGCTTCGTCAACGTCTACGTGGACGACGACGACGTGCGCTTCGCCGAGGGCCTGGCCACCGAGCTCAAGGACGGGGCCAAGATCTCGATCATCCCGGCCGTGGCCGGCGGCTGCTGACGCCCCTTCGGCCCCCGCGGGGCGCCGCCCGGACCCACCGGTCCGGGC
>NZ_JBHYKG010000179.1:0-17207 GCF_042741245.1 Kitasatospora sp. NPDC058965 | reverse complement strand
GGGGCGCCGCGGGGGGGCCCCCCCCCCCGCACCCCCCCCCCCCCCCCCCGCCCGGGCCCGGGGGGGGGGGGGGGGGCGCCGCGGCCCCCCCCCCCCCCCGCCAGCAGGCGCTCGGCCACCTGCTTCGCGCCGGCCGCGCCCATCAGCACCGAGTAGTGGTTGCTGTCCGGGACCTGACGGTGCGGCACCGGGAGGCCGGCCAGTCGGTCCCGGTCGTAGAGGGCGCGCGGCTCGTCCTGCAGCCCGCGCTCGGCCCAGAGCAGTTCGGCCGGACAGGGCAGGCGGTGCACCGCCTCGGCCGCCGCCCGGTCCAGCAGCACCTCGGCGCCGTCGGTCTCCACGGCCGCCAGCACGCAGGCCGACCGCAGCCGCGGCTCCGCACCGGTCAGGTCGCGCTCCAGGTAGGGCGCCATGGCCTCCTCGTCCAGGCTCGGCCAAGCCGGGTGGGCGCGCCAGAACTCCCGGTAGCCGGCCCGGTCGGCGAAGGTCATCGAGAGCCTGGCCAGCGCCGGGCCGAGCACCGCCGCCAGGGCCTGGTCCCGGCTCACCCCGGCGGGCGGCGGGAAGCTCACCGCGCCGTCCACCAGCAGCAGTCGGCGCACCAGTGCGGGGTGCCGCACCGCGGTCAGCGCCGCCACCCAGGCGCCCATCGAGTGCCCGGCGACCGTCAACGGCCCCTCGGCCGCGCCGAGTCCGGCCAGCACCAGGGCCGCGTCGTCGGCGTGCCGGGCCAGTCCGTACGGGCCGGGCAGCGCGGCGCTGCGGGCCCGGCCGCGCAGGTCGGGCGCCACCAGGGTGACCCGCCCGGCCAGTTCGCGGGCGATCGCGCCCCAGGCCAGCGCGTTGGCGGTGATCCCGTGCAGCGCCAGCACGGTGGGCGCCCCGGCGGTCCCGGCCGGCCAGCGCAGCACGGCCAACTCGCCGCCGGGCACCGGGACGGAGGACTCCTCGGGGACGAGCGGCGCAGCGGTCATGGGGGGCACCTTCCGGTTCGTGGTGCCGGTACCCTACGGCCCCGGTCCACCGCCGACCATGGTGGCGCGCACCGCCCGCGGCCGCCGCCGGGTGGCGGCGGCCGACATGCCGGTCAGCCGTTCAGGTTCGGGATCGCCCAGTCGACGGGCTTCTCGCCGAAGCCCTCCAGCGCCGCGTTGATCTGCGAGAACGGCTTGGAGCCCAGGAACAGCTTGGCGGACAGCGGCGACGGGTGCGCCCCCTGCACGACCACGTGCTTGCCGGTGTCGATCAGCGGCAGCTTCTTCTTCGCGTAGCCGCCCCAGAGCACGAAGACGCACGGCTCCTCGCGGGCGCTGACCGCCTTGATCACCGCGTCGGTGAACTTCTCCCAGCCCTTGCCCTTGTGCGAGTTGGCCTCGTGCGCCCGCACCGTGAGGACCGCGTTGAGCAGCAGCACGCCCTGCTCGGCCCAGGGCATCAGGTAGCCGTTGTCCGGCACCGGCACGCCGAGGTCGCTGGCCAGCTCCTTGTAGATGTTGCGCAGCGAGGGCGGCGTCTTCGTGCCGGGCAGCACCGAGAAGCTCATCCCGTGCGCCTGGCCGTCGTCGTGGTACGGGTCCTGACCGAGCACCAGCACCCGCACGTCCTGGTAGGCGGTGGCGGCCAGCGCGGAGAACACCTGTCCGCGCGGCGGGAAGACCTGGTGCTCGGCCCGCTGGGCCGCGACGAAGGCCGCGAGTTCGGCGAAGTACGGCTGCTCGGTCTCGCCCGCGAGCACCTCGCGCCAGGACTCGGGGAGCTCGAACTCGTTCTCCAGCACAGCAGATTCCCTCTCAGCGACCTCGGTCACCGCACCGACCTTCCTCGACTCCGGCTCGTACACCCCGCACGCTACACAGCCGCGCCGACAACGCCTATTCGGCCACCGCGACGGCCGCGGCCGGTGCCGCCCGCAGCCGAGCCTGCTTGATCCGGTACTCCTCGAACGCCACCAGCAGCACCAGCACCACCGCCAGCAGCGCCAGCGCGCCCAGGGCCGGCAGCGGCCGCAGCACCGGGATCAGTGCCAGCACCACGCCGGCGGCGGCCACCCGGGTGTGCGCCACGGCCTGGAACATGATCCACCGGGTGTAGCCGAAGGTGCCCAGGTAGAGCGCGCAACCCCCGCACAGCAGGGCCAGGTTGCGCCAGCTCAGCGGCCGGTCGGGCTCCGCCACGGTGCCGTGGAAGCCGGCCGCCACCGTGATCACCGAGGCCACCAGGACCAGGTGGGCGTAGGAGAAGACCCGCCGGACCAGGTCGCGCTGCACCTCGGCGACCGCCACCGCGTACCGCATCGCCTCGTTGGCGTGCACGAAGTAGACCCACCAGAGCGCGCAGGAGATGGTGAACGCGGCCGCCACCGAGGCCAGTTCGGCACCGTCCAGGGTGCGTGCGGCGGCCGCCGGGGCGCCGGTGGCGACGATCGACTCACCGACCGCCACCAGCATCAGCAGCCCGAACCGCTCCGGCAGGTGGCCCGCGTGGTACCGCACGTCCGCCAGTCGGCGGCGCAGCACGGCCGGCCCGGCCAGGTCGATCAGCGCGGCCAGCGCCCAGAGCAGCAGCCGCGCGTTCCCGTCCAGCAGGCCGCCGGCCACCAGCAGCGGCCCGGTGATCGCGGCACCGATCCCGTACGGCCCGGTCCGGGCCCGCGGCACGTGCGCCATCAGCGCGAACAGCACCAGCCGGGCCGCCCAGTAGGAGAGTCCGAACAGCAGGCCGCGCCCGCCGTAGGCGTCCGGGATCGCCATCGCCATGCCCATCCCGGCCAGCCCGACGCCGAGGATCCCGAGCCGGTCCCGGGCGTTGTCCACGTCCCGCACGTTGGCCTGGACGGTGGTGCCGACCCAGCACCAGTAGACCGGGACCAGGACCACCAGGGCGCGCGGCAGCGCGGTCTGCTGGAGCAGGCCGGAGACCTGCGTGATGGCGAAGACGAACACCAGGTCGAAGTAGCACTCCGCCCAGGTGACCCGCTTCTCCTCGGCCTCCGACACCTGCTCCCCCTCCCCCAAGGCGCGGTCGGTCAGATCAGTTCGATCAGGTCGGCGATCGAGGCGACCACCCGGTGCGGCCGGTACGGGAACCGCTCGACGTCCGCGGCCGAGGTCAGGCCGGTGAGCACCAGCACGGTCTCCATGCCGGCCTCGATGCCCGCCACGATGTCGGTGTCCATCCGGTCGCCGATCATCACCGCGGTCTCCGAGTGCGCCCCGGCGGTGTTCAGCGCCTCACGCATCATCAGCGGGTTGGGCTTGCCGACGAAGTACGGCTCCACCCCGGTGGCCTTGGTGATCAGCGCCGCGACCGAGCCGGTGGCGGGCAGCACGCCCTCGGTGGACGGGCCGGTCTCGTCCGGGTTGGTGCAGATGAACCGGGCGCCCGCGTTGATCAGCCGGATCGCCTTGGTCAGCGACTCGAAGCTGTAGGTCCGGGTCTCGCCGAGCACCACGTAGTCGGGGTTGTTGTCGGTCAGCACGTAACCGGCCTGGTAGAGCGCGGTGGTCAGGCCCGCCTCGCCGATCACGTAGGCGGTGCCGCCGGGCCGCTGGCCCTTGAGGAACTTCGCGGTGGCCAGCGCGGAGGTCCAGATGCACTCCTCCGGCACCTCCAGGCCCATCCCGGCCAGCCGGGCCGCCAGGTCGCGCGGGGTGTAGATGGAGTTGTTGGTCAGCACCAGGAACGGCTTGCCGGAGGCGCGCAGCCGCCGGATGAACTCGTCGGCGCCCGGGATCGGGGTGCCCTCGTGGATGAGGACCCCGTCCATGTCGGTGAGCCAGGACTCGATGGGCTTGCGCTCTACCACGGCAGTACTCTCCTGAAGTCTTGCGTTACCGGCTGCCCCGACGGCCCCAGCCTAATCGGCCCGTCCAGCCGCGGGCAGCGACGTCCCGGCCTGTGGACGGCCGGTGTGGTTCCGTAGGTCCATGACCACCGCTCCCCGCTCCCCGTACCAGGTGGCGCTGATCGGCTACGGCCTGGCCGGTGCCGCCTTCCACGCCCCGCTGATCGCCACCACCCCGGGCCTGCACCTGGCCGCCGTGGTGACCGCCAACCCGAAGCGCCGCGACCGGCTGGCCGCCGAGCACCCGCTCACCCCCGTGCTGGACTCCCCCGAGCAGGTCTTCGACGCCGCCGACCGGTACGACGTGGTGGTGATCGCCACCCCCAACCGCACCCACCTGCCGCTGGCCCGGGCCGCGCTGACCGCGGGTCTGGCCACCGTGGTGGACAAGCCGCTGGCGGTCTCGGCGCAGGAGGCCGAGGCGCTGTGCGGACTGGCCGTCTCCCGCGCCACGCTGCTGACGGTCTTCCAGAACCGGCGCTGGGACGACGACTTCCTGACCGCCCGCCGGCTGGTCGAGTCCGGCGCGCTGGGCCGGGTGCACCGCTTCGAGTCGCGGTTCGAGCGGTTCCGGCCCAAGCCCAAGGCCGGCTGGCGCGAACTGGCCGACCCGGCCGAGGCCGGCGGCACCCTGTACGACCTGGGCAGCCACCTGGTGGACCAGGCGCTGACCCTGTTCGGTCCGGCCCTGTCGGTCTACGCCGAGATCGACGTGCGCCGGGACGGCGCGGTGGTGGACGACGACGCCTTCGTGGCGCTGACCCACGCCGGCGGCGTCCGCTCGCACCTGTGGACCAGCGCGCTGGCCCCGCTCTCCGGGCCCCGGCTGCGGGTGCTCGGCGACCGCGCGGGCTACCGGAAGCACGGGACCGACCCGCAGGAGGCGGCGCTGCGGGCCGGGCGCCGCCCCGGCGACGGGCAGCCCTGGGGCGTGGCCGTCCCGCCCGTCCCCGGCACCCTGGGCACCGACGAGGCGCAGCGCACCGTGCCCACCGACCCGGGCGACTACCCCGCCTTCTACGCCGAGCTGGCCCGGGCCCTGGCCACCGGCACCCCGCCGCCGGTGGACCCCTACGACGCGGTGCGCACGCTGCGGGTGCTGGAGGCCGCCCGGCACTCCGCCGCCACCGGGCAGACCGTCCGGCTGGACTGACGCGGGCTCAGCCCTGCGCCGCCAGGTAGGCGTCGATCTCCGCGGTCAGCCGCCGCTTGCCCGCCGGGTCCAGGAACGAGGCCTCCACCGCGTTCTTGGCCAGGCCGGCCACCCCGGCCCGGTCCAGGTCGAGCAGCTCGGCGGCCACCGCGTACTCGGTGTTCAGGGTGGTGCCGAACATCGGCGGGTCGTCGCTGTTCACCGTGACCAGCAGGCCGGCGTCGACGAAGCGCTTGATCGGGTGCTCCGCCATCCGCTCCACCACCCGGGTGGCCAGGTTGGAGGTGGGGCAGACCTCCAGCGGGATCCGGTGCTCGCCCAGGTAGTCCAGCAGGGCCGGGTCCTTGAAGCTCTGGGTGCCGTGGCCGATCCGCTCGGCGCCCAGCTCCCGGATCGCGTCCCAGACCGTCTCCGGGCCGGTCGACTCGCCGGCGTGCGGCACGCTGTGCAGGCCGGCCGCCCGCGCCCGGTCGAAGTACGGCTTGAACTGCGGGCGCGGCACGCCGATCTCCGGGCCGCCCAGCCCGAAGCTCACCAGGCCCTCGGCCCCCACCTCCAGCGCCAGCCGCGCGGTCTCCTCGGCCGACTGCAGCCCGGCCTCGCCGGGGATGTCGAAGCACCAGCGCAGCACGATGCCGAAGTCGCGCTCGGCACTGGTCCGGGCGTCCTCGATCGCCTCCATGAAGGCCCGGTCCGGGATCCCGCGGCGGACCGAGCTGTACGGGGTGACGGTCAGTTCGGCGTAGCGGATCTGCTGGCGGGCCATGTCCTCGGCCACGCCGTAGGTGAGCTCGCGCACGTCCTCGGCGTCCCGGACCAGGTCGACCACCGACAGGTAGACCTGGATGAAGTGCGCGAAGTCGGTGAAGGTGAAGTACTCCGCCAGTTTCTCCGGATCGGCCGGCACCTCGGTGCGCCCCTCGTACCGGGCGGCCAGGTTCGCCACCACCCGGGGCGAGGCCGAGCCCACGTGGTGCACGTGCAGCTCCGCCTTGGGCAGGCCGGCAATGAACGCGTCCATCCGCACTCCTTGGTCTCTTCGTGTTCGACCCTCCATTAGAACCCGTCAGCCGCCCAGCGCGGTCGCCACCGCATGGATCAGCAGCCCGGCCAGGGCACCGACCACGGTGCCGTTGATCCGGATGAACTGCAGGTCGCGCCCCACGTTGGCCTCGATCTTGCGGGAGGCGTCGGCCGCGTCCCAGCCCGCCACCGTGTCGGAGATCAGCGAGGTGATCTCGTCCCGGTAGGTCTCCACCACGTAGGCGGCCGCGTCCTGCAGCCAGCCGTCGGTCTTGGCCTGCAGCCGCTCGTCGGTGGCCAGCTTCTGCCCGAACGCGCGCACCCCGTCGCGGATCCGGCGGCGCAGCTCGCTGTTCTCGTCCTCGGCGGCGGTCAGCACCAGGGTGCGCACCGCGCTCCAGGAGGAGGCGATCAGCTCCTGCACCTCGTTGCGGGCCAGCAGGTCGGCCTTGGCCCGCTCGACCCGGGCCTGGGTGGCCGGATCGGTCCGCAGCTCCACCGCGAAGTCGGCCAGGAAGGTGTCGATCGCGCCGCGCGCCGGGTGCTGCGGGTCGTCGCGGATCGCGGTGACGAAGCGCATCAGCTCCTTGTAGACCCGCTCGCCGACCTGGTGGTCGATGAACTTCGGGGTCCAGCCGGGCGACTTTATGGCGACCTTCTCCACCACGTCCCCGTGGTGCTCCGCCAGCCAGTCGTGCGCCCGGACCGCGACCAGGTCCACCACGCCGTGGTGGCCGCCGTCCGCCACCACCTTGCCGAGCAGCCGCCCGAGCGGCTCGGCGACCTGGGTGGCCGCCGCCCGGCGGGTGACCGCCTCCCCCACCACCGCCTGCACGTCCTCGTCGCGCAGCACCGCCAGCACCCCGCGCAGCGCGGCCGCGGCCTCGGTGGTGACCCGCTCGGCGTTGCCGGGGGCGGCCAGCCACTCGCCGAGCCGGCGGGCGATGCCGAGCGAGGCCAGCCGGGTGCGGACCACCTGGACGGCCAGGAAGTTCTCGCCGACGAAGCTGCCCAACGACTTGCCGAAGGCGTCCTTCTTGGTCGGGATGATCGCGGTGTGCGGGATCGGCAGCCCGAACGGGCGCCGGAACAGCGCGGTGACGGCGAACCAGTCGGCCAGCGCGCCGACCATGCCCGCCTCGGCGGCGGCCGCGACGTACTCGGGCCAGCCGGTCCACCCGGCCGCCTTCGCCCAGGTGGCCAGGGCGTACACCACGGTGGCGGCGGCCAGGAAGCCGGTGGCGATCGCCTTCATCCGCCGCACGCCGCGGCGCTTCTCCTCGTCGGCGGCGGTGAACCGGACTCCGGCGGCGGCCACCGCGGCCTCGTGCTCGCTCTCCACCCGACCAGTGTCACTGATCGCCGGTCGGATCTTCGGCTTGTCGGCCCCTGAGTTACCCCTGGGTTCCGCCCCCGAGGACCATCCGGTGCACCCCGGTCCAGCGGGCCGGATCGGTGGCCCCGCGCCCGTCCAGCAGGACCCGCACGCCCGGGAAGTCGGCCGGGCCGACCTCCCGGTACTCGGCGTGGTCCGCCTGCACCACCACGGCCGCCACCTCCTCCCCCGCCCAGGCGCGCAGCCCCAGGGCCGCCAGTTCGTCGTCGCGGTAGAGCGGGTCGGCCACCAGCGGCGCGGCGCCGGCCGCGGTCAGCGCCGCCGTCAGCGGGAAGACCCCGGAGCAGGCGGTCTCCTTGACCCCGCCCCGGTAGGCCGCGCCGAGCACCAGCACCCGGTGGCCGGCCAGGGTGCCCAGCGCCCGCTCCAGCAGGCCGACCGCGTAGCCCGGCATCGCCTCGTTGGCGGCCCGCGCGGCACTGACCACGGTGGCGTCCGGGTCCTGCCACAGGTACAGCCGGGGGTAGACCGGGATGCAGTGGCCGCCGACCGCGATGCCGGGCCGGTGCAGGTGGCTGTAGGGCTGGCTGTTGCAGGCCTCCAGTACCGGGTCCAGCGCGATCCCGGCCCGGTCGGCGAACCGGGCGAACTGGTTGACCAGCGCGATGTTGACGTCCCGGTAGGTGGTCTCGGCGAGCTTGGCCAGTTCGGCGGCCTCGGCACTGCCGAGGTCCCAGACCCCGTTCCCGCGCGGGGCCAGATCGGGGCGCGGGTCGAAGTCCAGCACCGCCCGGTAGAACTCCCGGCCGCGCCGGGCCGCCTCCGGGTCCAGGCCGCCGAGCAGCTTGGGGTAGCGCCGCAGGTCCGTCAGCACCCGTCCGCTGAGCACCCGTTCCGGGCTGAAGACGACGTGCGCGCCGGGACCGAGCACCGGCCCGAACCGGCCCCGGGTGGTGCCCACCGGCAGCGTGGTCTCGTAGCTCACCAGGGTGCCCGGGCGCAGACCGGCGGCCACCGCCGCGGTGGCCGCGTCCAGCGCGCCGAAGTCGGGCGTGCCCGCGGCATCGACCAGCAGCGGCACCACGACCACCACCGCGTCCGCCCGGGCGGCGGCCGCCGTGGTGTCCCCGGTGGCCCGCAGCCGGCCGTCGGCCACCGCCGCCTTCAGCGGCTCGGCCAGCTCCGGCTCGCCCGGGAACGGCGCCCGCCCCCGGTTGACCGCCGCCACCACCGCCGGATCGGTGTCGGCCCCGAGCACCCGGTGCCCGCGCCGCGCGCACTGCACGGCCAGCGGCAGTCCGATCTTGCCCAGCCCCACCACCAGGACGTCCATCAGCGCTCCCCCCACTTGGCGTAGGCCCGCTCGACCAGCCCGCGCCAGGCCGGGGTGCGGCGCAGCTGGCGGCGCAGCTGGGCCGGCACCAGGCCGCGCCACAGCTGCACCGTCAGGGTCGGCTGCGGCGCCGGCCGGGCCGGGGCCGGCCCGCTGCCGTCGGCCTTGGGCAGCGCGGACTCCCAGTAGGCCGCCTGGTAGCGGATCAACCGGCGCAGCGCCGCCACCCGGCCGCGGCGGGCCAGGTCCAGCCGGAGCCGGTCGCGCACCACCAGCTTCTCGAACTCGGCCTGCGGGCAGTGCCGTTCGATCAGCCGGGCGACCCCCGCGCAGAGCCGCCGCTGCACCGGCTCCTGCAGGGTCAGGAACTCGGTCTGCAGCAGCCGCGGGATCTCCCAGGAGAAGGCCCGCCCGCGCAGCGCGGCCAGCTCCGGCCCCGGGTCGGCCAGGCGCTCGGCCACCTCCAGCATCGCCGCGACCCCGCGCAGCCGGTCCTCGTGCCCGGAGCGGACGGTGACGTTGCCGTGGTCCTGGCGCAGCACCGCGTAGTAGCAGTCGTAGTCGGCCAGGACCGAGATCCGGCGCGAGCGCAGGCAGGCCTCCAGGGTGAAGGGCTGGTCGGAGTAGGCGGGCAGGTCCTCGCGCTTGCGCAGGCCGTGCTCCTCGACCAGCGACCGGCGGAACAGCTTGGTGTCGGACAGCGCCCAGGCCAGCGCGGAGTCGGTGAAGGTGACCCGCTCCCGGGTCCGCTCGAAGATGCCCTGCGGCACCTGGCGCCCGCCGACCCCGACCATCTTGCCGAGCACCACGTCGGACCCGGCCCGGTCGGCCATCGCCACCAGCCGCTCCAGCGCCTCCTCGCCCAGCCAGTCGTCGGCGCCCAGGAAGAAGAGGAACCGGCCGCGGGCCTTCTCCAGCGCCCGGTTGCCGGGGGCCGCCGGGCCGCCCGAGTTGGGCTGGGCGAGCACGGTGAACAGCTCCGGGTGGCGCTCCTCGTAGCGGCGCAGCTCGGCGCCGCTGTCGTCGGTGGAGCCGTCGTCCACCGCCACCACCTGCAGCGCGCCGGGGCGCTGACGGCGGATCGACTGGCCCACCAGGGAGTCCAGGCAGGCCGTCAGGTAGGGCATCGCGTTGTAGCAGGCGACCACCACGGTCACCTCGGGCTGCTCGGTCATACCGTCACTCCGTCGCTCCGGGTTGCTCGGGCCAGCACCGATTCGGCCAGCTCCACCGCCCGCAGCCCCTCCCGCAGGGCCACCACCCGGCCGCCCCGGCCGGCCACGGCGGCGGCGAACTCCCGGTGCTGGGCGGTCAGCGCGTCCGGTGCGGCGGGCGGGCGGAGCAGCTGCTCGACACCGGGTCCCTGGCGCAGCAGGGTGCCGGCCAGCATGTCGGCGGCCAGCCGGCCGTGCTCGCCGGTGACCACGACGGTGCGCCGGCGCACCGGCCCGAGCCGCCCGACCTGGTGGCTGACCAGGGTGCCGTCGGCCAGCTCGCCGAGCACCGCGGCCGCGCCCTCCACCGCCGCGCCCGGGCGCCGGACGGTGCGCGCGGCCAGCCAGGCGTACTCCCGGCCGGTCAGCCAGCGGGTCAGGTCCAGGTCGTGGGTGGCCAGGTCCTGCACCACCCCGGTCCGCGCGGCCCGTCCGCCGAGCGGGGCCTGGCGCTCGGTCAGGACCTGGCTCAGTACGCCGAGCTCGGGCAGCCGGGCGCGCAGCTCCTTCAGCACCGGCTGGAACCGCTCGACGTGGCCGACCGCGGCGAGCAGCCGGCGCTCCTCGAAGGCCCGCACCAGCCGCCCCGCGGCGGCCGCGCTGCCGCCCAGCGGCTTCTCGATCAGTGCGGGCACCCCGTGCGCGGCCAGCGCCAGCCCGACCTCCTCGTGCGCGCCGGTCGGGCAGGCCACCACCGCGTAGTCCAGCCCGCGGGCGAGCAGCCCGGCCGGCTCCGCGTGCACCGGGGTGCCGTGCACCGCGCCGTCCGGGTCGCCGGCCGGGTCCACCACGCCGACCAGCCGCACGCCGTCGAGGCCGCGCAGCACCCGGGCGTGGTGCCGGCCCATCACGCCCAGGCCGATCAGGCCGACCCGCAGCGGCCCGCTCACCGGACGGCCCCGGCCAGCAGCTCGGCGGTGGCCGTCACGCCCGCCACCACCCGGGCCAGTTGCTCCTCGGTGAGGCTCGGGTGGACCGGCAGCGACAGCACCTCGGCGGCCGCCCGGTCGGTGACCGGCAGCGCCAGGTCGAGGCCGTAGGCGGGCTGGCGGTGGATCGGCACCGGGTAGTGCACCGCGCTGGCCACCCCGTGCCGGGCCAACTCCTCCTGGAACCGGTCCCGGTGCGGCACCCGCACGGTGTACTGGTGGTAGACGTGGGCGGCGCCCGGGGCGACCACCGGCACGGCCACCCCGCGCAGCCCGGCGTCCAGCACGGCCGCGTTCGCCCGGCGGCGGGCGGTGCGCCGGGCCAGCGCGCGCAGCTGCACCCGGCCGACGGCGGCCGACACGTCGGTCATCCGCAGGTTGCCGCCGACCACCTCGTGCCGGTACCGCTCGGCCATCCCCTGGTTGCGCAGCAGGCGCAGCCGCTCGGCCAGCCGCCCGTCCCGGACGGCGATCATCCCGCCCTCCAGCGCGTGCATGTTCTTGGTCGGGTAGAAGCTGAAGCAGCCCGCGGCCCCGAACGCGCCCACCGGGTGGCCGTGCAGGCCCGCGGCGTGCGCCTGGCAGGCGTCCTCCACCACGGCCAGGCCGTGCCGCTCGGCCAGCGCCAGCAGCGGGCCCATCGGGGCCGGGTGCCCGTAGAGGTGCACCGGCAGCAGCGCCGCGGTGCGCGGGCCGATCGCCGCCGCCACCGCGGCCGGTGCCAGGCAGTAGGTGTCCGGGTCGATCTCGGCGAAGACCGGTTCGGCGCCGACCAGCCGGACGGCGTTGGCGGTGGCCGCGAACGAGAACGACGGCACCACCACCTCGTCACCGGGCCCGATGCCCAGCGCCTGCAGGCTCAGCTGCAGCGCCGAGGTGCCGGAGTTGACGGCCACGCACTCGCGCCCGGCCACCAGTTCGGCGAACTCGGCCTCGAACGCCGCCACTTCGGGGCCCTGGACGACCAGGCCGCTGCGCAGCACCCGGGCCACTGCGGCGATCTCGTACTCGCCGATCACCGGTGCCGCCACCGGGACGGTGTCCGGCGCTGGGGCCATGCTCCCACTCCCTGCTCGTGCTCGGGGGGAGGGCGGCGCCGGGGCTCCTGCACGCCCGGCGCCACCCGTCCCACCCCCTCCAACCGTGCGCGGGCCGTTCGGGTTACGGGTCAGCCCGCGGCGGCTCCCGCGTACATCCGGGCGATCACGTCCTCGATCACCGGCTCGCGCACCGACAGGTCCTGCAGCGGGTACCGCTCGGCCACCGCCGCCACGATCGGGGCGGCGCTGTGCCGGGCCGGGAAGGCCAGCCACTGCCGGCTGCCCTCGACCCGGACCACCCGGGCGCCGGGCACCTGGATCGGTGCGCCGGGCCGGACCAGGTCCACCACCAGGGTCCGCTCGCTCTCGCCGGCCGCGTGCAGGCCGGCCAGGTCGCCGTCGTAGACCAGCCGGCCGTGGTCGATCACCATCACCCGGTCGCACAACTGCTCGATGTCGGTGAGGTCGTGGGTGGTCAGCAGCACCGTGGTGCCGGCCGCGTTCACCTCGCGCAGGAACTCCCGCACCCGCGCCTTGCTCAGCACGTCCAGCCCGATGGTGGGTTCGTCCAGGTAGAGCACGCTCGGGTCGTGCAGCAGCGCGGCCGCCAGGTCGCCGCGCATCCGCTGGCCGAGCGAGAGCTGGCGCACCGGG
This sequence comes from Kitasatospora sp. NPDC058965, assembly GCF_042741245.1. NCBI lineage: Bacteria > Bacillati > Actinomycetota > Actinomycetes > Kitasatosporales > Streptomycetaceae > Kitasatospora > Kitasatospora sp. NPDC058965. Next base: position 4,681 of record NZ_JBHYKG010000179.1, on the reverse strand, counting down.
GTGTCCAGCAGGTCGCCGAGCTGCAGCAGTTCGACGCACCGGGCGAGGTTGGCGGCGAACCGGGCGGGCTCGATCCGGTAGAGCCGGCGGGCCAGTTCGTAGGAGTCGCGCAGCGGCAGGTCCCACCAGAGCGTGGTGCGCTGCCCGAAGACCACCCCGATCCGGCGGGCCAGCGCCACCCGCTGACGGGCCGGGTCCACCCCGGCCACCCGCAGCCGGCCGGCGCTGGGGACCAGGATGCCGGTGAGCATCTTGATCGTGGTGGACTTGCCGGCGCCGTTCGGGCCGAGGTAGCCGACGCACTCGCCGGCCCGCACGGTGAAGCTCAGCCGGTCCACCGCGACCACCTCGTGGCGGCGCCGGCGCAGTCGGCCGGCCCTGCTGCGCACGGTGAAGGTGCGGCTGACCCGGTCGAGTTCGATCAGTTCCATGGGTTCTCCTCCGGTGGAGCGGGGTCGGGGTCAGCTGCCGGTGGAACGGTAGGAGCGCAGGCCGGACCGCCAGGCCAGACCGGCCGCCAGCACGCTCAGCGCGGCCACCAGCGGGGCGGCGAACCGCCAGGCGACGGGCAGCCCGAGCGGGTCGGGCCGGCCGAGGATCTGCAGCGCCGGCAGCCAGTTGACGAAGGCCAGCGGCACCCCGAAGGTGACGCCGAGCAGCAGGTCGCGGGCGAAGACGGTCGGCGGGTACTGCAGCAGGGTGGCCCCGCCGTAGGTCAGCGAGTTCTGCAGCTCGCGCGCCTCGCCCCAGCGGAACTGCACGCTGGACAGCCCGACGAAGAGCGAGCCGAAGATCACCGGCCCGCAGACGACCACCATCGCCAGCAGCGCGACCCTGGTCCAGTCCCACGGGACCGCCAGCGCGTGCAGCGACCAGACCAGCACCGCGGTGGCCTGCGCCGGTCGGCCCAGCCTGCGCAGCGTGAACCGCTCGGCGCAGACCATGGACAGCGCCGGGGCCGGGCGCAGCAGCAGCACGTCCAGTGCGCCGGTGCGGATCCGCTCGCCCAGGCCGTCCACCGTGCCGAGCAGGAAGTCGGCCACCCCGATGGCGATCCCGGAGGTGCCGTAGAGCAGGCCGATCTCCGGCAGCCGCCACCCGCCGAGCCGGTCGGTGTGCCGGAACATCAGCAGCAGCACCACGAAGTCCAGCGAGCAGACCAGCAGGCTCGCCGCGGTCAGCAGCACGAAGGAGGTCCGGTAGGCGGTGGCGGCCCGCATCCACATCGCGGCGGCCAGCCGCCAGGAGGTCACCGCCCAGCGCAGCTCAGCCACCCTGCACCACCACCTTGCGGAAGGCCAGCCGCAGGCCCACCCGCCCGAGCCCGAACAGCACCACCGCCCAGCCGAGTTGGAAGCCCAGCTCGCCCAGCACCGGGAGGCCGGTGCGGCGCTCCAGGAAGACGTCGCAGGGCAGTTGGACGATCGCCGCCCAGGGCAGCAGCCGGGCGACCTGCCCCGCCGCCGCCGGGAACAGGGTCAGCGGCAGCAGCATGCCGGACAGGAACATCGAGGCGACCCCGGTCAGCGCGCGCAGGCCCTCGGCGTCGTGCAGCCAGAAGCCGGCCAGCGAGACCAGGAACCGCACCCCGAAGCTGACCACCACGGCCAGCAGGGTGGAGAGCAGGAAGAGCGGCCAGGTGAGCGCCGAGTGCGGCAGCCGGGCGCCGCACCAGAGCACGCCGACCGCCAGCGGGACCCCGCCGCGCACCAGCAGCTGGAAGCCGGCCCGGCCCAGGTCGGTGGCGAGCCACCAGCCCTGGAAGTCCACCGGGCGGTACAGGTCCACCGCGATGTCGCCGCTGCGGAAGCGCTGCTGCACCTCGTCCTGGAACCCGCCGCCCCAGGCCGCGACGGTGGCCAGCAGCGCCTGGCTGACCCAGATGTAGGTGACCGCCCGGGTCGCGTCGTACCCGCCGAGCCCGGGGCGGGCCCGCCAGAGCGCCAGGTAGGTGGCGGCCAGCACGACGCCGAAGACGGAGTTGGTGACGGCCCCGGAGAAGGTGGCCATCCGGTAGGTGGAGTAGCGGCGGAACGCGCCGCGCGCGATGGCCAGGTAGAGCCCGACCGCCTGCCTCATGGAATGTCTCCTTGTCGACATTTCACAGGAGCGACCACCGCCCCTGCGCACGCGCCCACGCGCCGACGAGCCCCGATCGACGGGACCCGGGGGGTCCTGGTCGATCGGGGCTGGTCGGCGGTATGGGGTTGTGTCGCTCCACGGTAGCGGGGCGGGCCGGGTCGCGCAGCTGATTACCCGTCAGCGGCCCTTCCGGGGAACCTCACCGGGTCAGCTGCTGGGCGCGCTCGGCAGGGCCGGGGTGCTGGGCAGCGACGGGGCGGCCGGCAGCGACGGCAGGGTCGGCAGCGTCACCGGCAGGCCGAGGCTGGACAGCAGGTTGGTGAGGGTCGACAGCAGGTCGCCCAGCAGCTTCAGCAGCGACCCGGTGTCCGGGGCGGCGCCGGTCGGCAGCGAGGGCGTGCTGGGCAGCGAGGGCACGGTCGGCGGGGTGACCGACTGGGCGGACTGGGCGGCACCGGTCAGGCCGGTGAGTCCGGGCAGCCCGTGCAGGCCGCCCAGGTCGGGCACCGGCGGCACCGCGGGGACCACCTGGGCCACCCGGGGGCCGTCGAGTTCGCGGAGCGGGACGGCGGCGGTCGCGGTGGCGACCGACGTGAGGCTCAGTGCCGCGCCGAGCGCGACGGCCGTCCAGAGGGCACGCATGAGGGTACTTCTCCTGTTCGGGGATTGACTGGCGGGGCGCTGACGAAGACTCACGGAGTGCATCGGCCCCGCTCCTCACAGTGAGCCGAACAGCCCAGCCGGGCTACCGCGGCTGGGCCGAACGCGTGAGCCGGCACCCCCGCTCCCGGCGTGTCGCGCGACCGGCCCGCGCTCACCCCTCCGCCGCCGCCAACTCCGCCGCCCGCAGGCTCAGGTGGTGCTGCTCGGGCAGGCTCGCCGTGCGCCGGGCCGCGGTCCGGTAGTCGGCCACCGCCGCCTCCCGCTGCCCGGCGCGCTCGTGCAGGTAGGCCCGGACCGCGAAGTACCGGTGGTGCCCCGTCAACGCGGACGGCGGGTCCGCCAGCAGTGCCAGACCCGCCGCCGGCCCGTCCACCATCGCGGTCGCCACCGCCTTCTCCAGCAGGATCAGCGGATTGTCCGACAGCTGCCCCAATACCCCGTACAGCGCCAGGATCTGCGGCCAGTCCGTCCGCTCCGCCGTCGCCGCCTCGTCGTGCACCGCCGCGATCGCCGCCTGCACCTGGTACGGGCCCACCGGTCCGCGCGGCAGCGCCGCGGTGATCAGCGCCACCCCCTCCGCGACCAGCGCCGCGTCCCAGCGCGAGCGGTCCTGCGCGGCCAGCGGCACCAGCTCGCCGTCCGGCCCCGTCCGCGCCGGCCCGCGCGCCTCGGTGAGCAGCATCAGCGCCAACAGGCCCGCCACCTCCGCGTCCTGCGGCAGCAGCGCGTGCACCGCCCGGGTCAGCCGGATCGCCTCCCGGGACAGCTCGACCCGGCGCAGCTCACTGCCCCCGCTGCTCGCGTACCCCTCGTTGAAGACCAGGTAGAGCACGTGCAGCACCGCGTCCAACCGGGCCGGCCACTGCGCCGCCGCCGGCATCCGGAACGGCACCCCCGAGGCCTTGATCCGCTGCTTGGCCCGACTGATCCGCTGACCCATCGTCGCCTCCGGCACCAGGAAGGCCCGGGCGATCTCCCCCGTGGTCAGCCCGCCCACCGAACGCAGCGTCAGCGCGATCGCCGAGGCCGGCGACAGCACCGGGTGGCAGCACAGGAAGAGCAGCGTCAACGTGTCGTCCCCGTCCTCCCCCTCGTCCGCCCCCGGCGCCGCCCGGCGGTCCGCCGGCACCTGCCCGGCCACCAGTTCCTCGCGCCGCCGCCGGGCCTGCTCACTGCGCACCTGCTCCACCAGCCGCCGGCCGGCCACCTGCACCAGCCACCCGCGCGGATTCCCGGGCCGCCCCTCCACCGGCCACTGGGTCGCCGCCGCCAGCAGCGCCTCCTGCACCGCGTCCTCGGCCGCCGCGAAGTCCCCGTACCGCCGGGTCAGCACGCCGACGACCTGCGGCGCCAGCATGCGCAGCAGGTCGTCCAGCTCCTCCTGACCGGTCACAGCTCGCTCGGCGGCGCCGACATCACCTGCCGCACCTCGATCGGCATGTTCAACGGCTCCCCGCCGGGCCCCGGGGCCGCCGAGACCGCCGCGGCGATCTCCACCACCCGCTGCTCGCTCTCGCAGTCCACGATCCACCAGCCGGCCACCCACTCCTTGCTCTCCGGGAACGGCCCCTCGGTCACCACCGGCGCGCCCCCGCTGTGCGAGCGCACGATCCGCGCCGTCTCCGGCATCGCCAGCCCCTGGGCGTCCACCAGCTCGCCGGCCGCCGCCAGCTCGGTGGTGGTCTCCTTCATGAACCGGATGTGCGCCTGGATCTCCTCCGGCTTCCACTCGTCCAGCTTCGGGAAGTCCACGTTCTGGGCACTGAACTGCATCAACAGCATGTACTTCACGGTCCCGCTCCTCGTCCCTGGCGCCCGCCGGTGGGGCGCTCTCACGGGTAGGTCGAAGCCGGCCGCCCGCTTTCGACATCCTGGACGAGGTTTCCCGAAAAATCTTCACGAACACGGTCCGGTGCGGATCGGCGTATCGCCGATC